>JANMZB010000061.1:0-38303 GCA_031382725.1 Sphingobacteriaceae bacterium
TATCGCGTCCCATACCACCTAAGTGATCGTAATGTGCAGTAATCACAATTAATGAGTCGGGATTTAATTTCCCCCTAATAATACCACAAACATTGTTTGCCTTGAAATGACTAATTACTTTATTCTCAATATCTATATTAACGTCTTTGGGGGCACATTTAATAGCCTTTTTATCAATTTTTATGGACGTATATTTCAAAGCCCATTGCGAAACCGACCAGGTAAGCTTGTCTTCCAATGAAACAACGATACGGTGTTTATCATCCTGAAAATGGTTACTATCCGTTTTTACAAGTTTAGTATTGATTTTAGCGCCCTTGCTTTCAGCACCTACGATATAGTCTTTTCCGGGTTGTAGTTGTTGGCCGTTAATCGAGACTTTCATCTCGCCTGGGAAGGTGTTAACCTGAAAAGAAAATTCTTGGAAGTAAGAATCCTCTTTCAAAGGCTTTAATCCGTACGAACGAAGCTCATTTTTAAGAAAGTCAGCAGTTATCTTAAGTCCGTCTTTAGTGTATCCACGCCCCCAAAATTTTGGCGAGGACAAAGTATCAACCATCTTGCGGGCAAAGGCAATATCCTGACTGTAAGCCGTAGGACCTATAATCATGAGAATGAAAATGATTTTAAGCTTTTTGAGAGATCGGCTTTTCATTTTTCTATTTTCTATAGGATAAACATGCATGAAGATAGTTTAATAATGCTTAAATATTCAACCTACCAAAGCAGTCGCTTTACTTAGATAATTCGTTTAATTGCGAGAATTGTTTCTATAGGTTCCTGGAGATATGCCCATATGCTTTTTGAATAGCCTTGAAAAATAAAATGGGTCTTCAATGCCAATGCTTAAAGCAATCTCGTTAATACGAAGCTCACCAAAATGAAGCAATTGACAAGATTTTTGAATTCTCAAATGATTGAAATATTCTATGGGAGAATAACCGGTATCCTGCTTAAATTTTCTCGAGAAAAAAGAAGCCGATAGCTGCGCTTCTTGAGCAATATTATCCAGTGTAAGTGTATTTGAAAGATTTTTCTGCATAAAATCGATTGCTTTGTCAATTGCATTATTCTTAAAATCGCTATCAGCATTCACTTTAAAATTTTCAGGAGCAATGATAGTTGCCAGATAATACTGAAAGGTTAGGTTAGCAAACAAAAGATTGGTGGCACTATATCCTTTTAAAAGAGTTGAGGTTATTTGCTTAAACAAGGCATTCCGCTCCTCCGAAAAACCAATTTGAAGCACATCGGGACGATTTACGTTACCAGAGAAAGCACTGGCAATTTCATCCCGTAAACTTCCTCCTAAATGAAACCAGTAAATTGTCCACGGATTTGAAGATACAGCACCATAAGAATGCGGTACCCCTGAAGGTATAATACAAATCTCCCCAGCTCCTATCGCTGCTTTTTTCTTCTGTAACTGGATCCATCCTTTGCCATCAACACAATAGATTATGATTACCTGCGATATTCCAATAGGTCTTTGAAAATAGTGATGAAGTGCTTTTGGGTAGAAACCCATCCTTGAAATAAAAAGACTTTTAATTAAAGGCAACTTTAAGCATTGGTTCTGAATTGATTGGGGTATATCTATAATAACTTCGCCTTCAAATCCCTGACTTTTTTTCATACTCACTTTCAAAAATTATCTAAGATAAAATAATCCATGTTTAAAATAAGATAATACAGCTGAAATTTATAAAAATAGTTGAAATTTAAATTTGCATGCAAATGCATGCACAAAGCCAATAACCTTTAAAATATCGAAACATGGAAAAATCCTATTTAAGTCCAGAGCAAGTTAATGCCTTCAATAAAGACGGCTATATCATTGTGCCTGGCTTTTTCAATGACGCAGAAGTTGCAAAGCTTTATAAAGTTGCAATTGAAGACGATGCTGTAAGCAAAAATTCTTACGACATGGTTGATAAGTCGGGCAGGAAATCGAAACTCGCCTTGTGGTATACCCCTGGAGAAGATACCTACGGCTTGCTAACCCGTAGCGAACGTATGGTTAAATCCGTGGATCAACTTTTAGACGGAGATTCTGCAGTTTGTCACTTTCATTCTAAATTAATGCAGAAAGAGCCACGTGTTGGCGGGGCTTGGGAATGGCATCAGGATTATGGCTATTGGTACAAAAATGAATTTTTATTGCCTGACCAGCTTATCTCAGTGATGGTAGCTGTTACTAAAGCGACCAAAGAAAATGGCTGCCTTCAGGTTATAAAAGGTTCGCACAAAATGGGTCGTATTGAGCATGGCATAACTGGCGAACAAAATGGTGCAGCTCAACACTATGTAGACCTATCCCTAAAAACAATGGAACTTGTTTATGTAGAATTAAACCCGGGCGATGCGCTATTCTTCCATAGCAATTTGCTACATCGCTCCGAGGCAAATCTATCCGACGCACCAAGATGGAGTATGATATCCTGCTATAACAGGCAAGAAAATAAACCATATAATGAGAAATCGTTATCCTGCGTTACCCCTATTTCGATGGTTCCAAACAAGGCATTGCTTGATACAGATGCCCATGGACTGGTTAGCAGGGATTTCCTGGACAAAGAAAGTGATGTATCCATTAAATAAATAGATACATGGCAATTATAACGCATTCAACTTCAACAACAGAGCGAAGCAAAGCTCAGGTTAATTACAAATATCTTTATCCAGTTAGTGCTGTGGTGGCATTGGGCGGGGTTTTATTTGGATTCGACCTTGTAATCATTTCGGGAACGGTCCCTTTCTTTACCAAGTATTTTAATTTGAATGAATATTCAACTGGTTGGGCCGTGGGAGGCATTAATCTTGGAGCAGCAGCTGGCGCTGTAGCTGCCGGAAAGCTAAGCGATGTGCTGGGAAGAAAAAAGTTGCTCATTTTATGTGCATTTCTTTTTGCCGTTACAGGGATAGCAACAGGGTGGGCAGATACATTTACACTTTTTATTATTGCCCGATTATTAAGCGGAGTGGCCGTTGGGGTCGCGGCTTTGGTTTGCCCAATGTATATCGCAGAAATTGCTCCATCTTCCATTCGTGGGAGATTGGTAACATTGTATCAATTAGCCATTGTAACCGGCCTTTTGCTTGCATATTTATCTAACTACGCTTTATTAAATACCGGAGTAAATAATTGGCGATGGATGTTTTCTTCCCAAGCTATTCCTTCGCTTTTATTTTTCTTTGGGCTTTTCTTGGTTCCTGAAAGCCCAAGATGGTTAATCAAAAAGAAGAAAACGGCCGAATCTTTTGAAGTTTTACAAAAGATTGGTGGTAAAGATTATGCCCAGGATGAAACCGACGATATTGAGTTCAGCCTGAAAAATGAAACCAAAGAACATATTAGAGATTTGTTCAAACCGGATGTAAAACATATCATTTTTATCGGAATTATGGTTGCGGTCTTTTCACAGGCGGATGGGCAAAACTCGCTATTTTCCTACGCACCGCAAATCTTTGCTCAAGCCGGAATAGCCGAGGATACAGCATTTTTGCAATCGGTTATTCTTGGAGCAATCAATTTTATATTCACATTCATCGCTATATTCTCTATTGATAAAATTGGCAGAAAAAAGCTTTTAACCTATGGTTCGGCACTTTTATGCCTGGATGCCCTAATCCTTGCTTATTGCTTTTACGCCGGGGCGGCATCCTATTGGATATTGATATTTGTTTTGGCATTCATCGCGATTTATGGCGCAACATTGGGGCCGGTTACTTGGGTCCTATTATCTGAAATTTTTCCTAATCGAATCCGGGGAAATGCAATGGCACTTGCCACTCTATCTTTATGAATAGCCAACTTTTTCACTACAGCCTCGTTTCCAATACTTAAAGAAAATTTCGGCTTACCTATAACATTTGCCATCCACGCTGGCATCTGCTTCATTTACTTCCTGTATGTTCGCACAAGAATTCCAGAAACAAAAGGTAAGTCCTTAGAAGAGATTGAAAAACTATTGGTAAAGCGGTAATTTTTATGCAAAAAAATAGAGCTTCTCGTGTGTAGGAAGCTCTATTTAAAACTAACCAATAAACATAAATTATGAAAGGGCTGTAGGGGAAGGAATCGAACCTCCAAGGAGTGGTTATCCCGTTACCGGATTCCCAGATTCTCCGCCACCGAGACAAGGAGGTGTGTCTGCCAGTTTCACCACCCTACAGTTTGGCCTGCTCGTTAAACGAAATCAGTAACACAAATGTAAAGCTGGCGACATTACCTTACAAGTATTTTAAATAAAAACTAGTATTTTTAAAGAAAACGTAATTCTGAAACTTTATTTTAACATACTCTTAATAAACACTTCTTATTAGGCATATTATTGCCATTTTATTAATAGACAATACTTCAACCCTTAATAATTGTAACTAGTTTTTGTCATAAAGCCGTTATATCCTACCATTAATTCCCAGAATCTTATCCAACTAAGTAAATTGCGCCTTTAATCAAAACATGGCAAAAGTTTCAATTAATATCGCAACAGGTTCTATTCAAAAAGAAGATATCATTGTGGGTATTGATTTGGGCACCACAAATAGCCTTGTAGCATTTATCAACCCTGAAAATAACGCTCAAGTAATTAATGATGCCGGTAAAGGTGTTTTAGTACCCTCAATTGTACACTTTAATATTGATGGAAGTGTAGTTGTTGGAAATGAGGCGAAAGAATTTCTAATCCAGGATCCACAAAATACCATCTTTTCTGTAAAAAGATTACTGGGTCGCTCCTACCATGATATCGAAAGTCATAAGGATTTCTTTTCCTACAAAGTAATAGACGACAATACAGAGAGACTGGTTAAGATAAAAGTTGGCGATCGCTTCTTTACGCCAATAGAACTTTCGGCGATGATCTTAAAAGAACTAAAAGACCGCGCCGAGCATGCTTTGAAAACACCGGTAAATCGCGCGGTAATTACAGTACCCGCTTATTTCAACGATAGTCAGCGACAAGCTACACGCGATGCAGGTAAACTTGCCGGTTTAGATGTACTTAGAATTGTAAACGAACCTACTGCTGCAAGCCTGGCTTACGGTATCGGGTTAAACCCGGATGAAGAAAAAATTATAGCTGTGTATGACTTGGGGGGTGGAACGTTTGATGTTTCTATCCTGAAAATACAAAATGGCATTTTTGAAGTGCTTTCTACCAACGGTAATACTTTTTTAGGTGGCGATGATTTTGACCGGGTAATAGTTAATTATTGGATCGAGCAGAACAAATTAAACCGGGAAGAAACCGTACAAGATTTTGAACTTATGCAAGGTCTCCGCTTAAAAGCGGAGGAAGCTAAAAAAGCTTTAAGCACGCAAAATATTTTTAATGGAAATGTCGGACAAATTCCATGTGCCATTACCAGGCAAACGTTTGAAGAATTGATTTTGCCTAAAGTTGAAGAAACCATTAAAGCTTGCCAGAATGCATTGAATGACGCTGGACTTAGCACTTCGGATATTCACGAAATTGTAATGGTTGGCGGCTCTACAAGGACACCTCTTGTGAAAAAATCCATTTCGGATTTCTTCGGGAAAGAAGTTCACGATCAAATTAATCCGGATGAAGTAGTGGCATTAGGTGCTGCTATACAAGCCGATATTTTGGCCGGAAACCGTAAAGACATTCTCTTACTTGATGTTACCCCGCTCTCACTAGGCATTGAAACGATGGGCGGATTAATGGACGTCATTATCCCCCGCAACTCAAAAGTACCAACCAAAGCAGGGAGACAATACACCACATCCATCGACGGACAAGTCAACATGAAAATCTCTGTTTTCCAGGGTGAACGTGATCTGGTAAAAGAAAATCGTAAGCTGGCAGAATTTGATCTGAAAGGCATACCTGCAATGCCTGCAGGTTTCCCAAAAGTAGATATCAACTTTCTTTTAAATGCTGATGGTATTCTAAAAATTCAGGCGGTGGAGTTACGCTCGGGGGTAAAACAGGAGGTTGATATAAAACCAACTTATGGCTTAACAGATCAGGAAGTTGAAAAAATGCTTTTCGATTCAATCACCCATGCTAAAGAAGACGTATCTCAACGGATGATTATCGAAGCCCGAACAGAAGGAGAACAGATGGTTTATACTGCCGAAAGATTTATTGAAAAAAATAAAGTCTACTTTACAGCTGAAGAAATAAGCCAGACGCAAACCTTTATTCAGTTGCTTAAGGAAACTCTCACTTCCGGAGATAAAGATTTAATTCATAAAAAGATTGATGAATTAAATGAATTCACACGCCCTTTTGCCGAGCGTTTGATGGATCAGGCCATCGGACATGCGATGAAGGGAAAGGCGATAGAATAAGACTTGTTAAACATGTTTAGTGTTGCCTCGAAGTATGAATCGTTGCGCATGTATTTTATATTGTTGTCCGCTCTCTGCCGCGGGGGCATCCTACTTTTTTCTTAACAAAAAAGTAGGCAAAAAGTCAAGAAAAGAAATATGCTTCCACTACACAAGGCAAAACACCCTGGCCCGCATTTCTTTTCAGCCCCACCCGCCCGGATTTCACGGTTAATCCAATCGCTTAAACACACGACTTGCTAATTTCCAGATTTTACAACCTATTCGATGTTGCTCGAAAATTTTAATTACAATCTGTAATTTCGCGACATCTTGTTCGAACTTTTCTCTTATAATCTCAGCTTTAACGATTGGATGCTTATTAGCGTGGTAGCACTCCTTACCGGGATGTCGAAAACTGGTGTGCATGGTGCAGGGATGCTTTCTGCTCCGTTACTGGCCTTGGTTTTTGGAGGACATAATTCCAGTGGCATTATTCTGCCAATGTTAATTATAGCTGACACTTTTGGAGTGTGGTATTATCACCGTCATGCCTCATGGAAACATTTAACATTACTATTTCCCTGGGCTATTCTGGGGATAATTGCCGGAACTTTCGCCGGAACATATATTGATGATAAAGTTTTCAAAATGATTATGGCGATTACCATCTTCGTCAGCATCCCTTTAATGCTTTGGTTAAAGCTGGGACACAAAGACGATATTCCGAAAACAGGATGGTTCTCGGTGACTACTGGCATTACAGGAGGATTTACTTCGATGGTTGGAAACCTGGCTGGAACCGTAATGGCTGTATATTTTCTTGCTGCTCGTTTACCTAAAAACGTTTACATTGGCACCACAGCATGGTTTTTTTTAGTGATCAACTGCATGAAAATTCCTTTTCATATTTACAGCTGGCATACCATATCTGTTAACGCGGTTCTACTATCTCTAAGTTTACTGCCGATAATTCTTCTGGGCGCAATAACGGGTATCTATATTATCAAAAGAATCCCGGAGAAATTTTACCGCTCATTTATTATCAGTATGACAGTTCTTGCAGCAATATTTATGCTGTTTTAGACAGCTCTTTCTTCTTGCGCTCGTTTTTTAAATAGCTTAATAACACTTTCTCATCAACGTTTATTGAGGTATCTGCTGCCGCAGGAAGTATGTTTTTTACTTTTTTGAGATAAGGATAAAGCGTTCCACTCTCGAACGATTCAATAAGCGGGGGGAATACGTAGTATTTTTTACAAACGGTTCGGGTATTTCCAAGTTTAGATGAAACCTCGTCGAGCATTGCAACCGTAATTTTTTTACGTTTAGATTCAGAGTCCGTCAATTCATATCCCGAATAAATCCTTAAAGCCTCGAGAGAACCAAACCAGGTTCTGAAATCTTTTGCTGTAAAATCGCAACAGGTAATTTCTTTAATATAACGATTAATCATTCCTGAATCAATCGACCTGCGATCACCTCCCGGTGTGTAATATTGAAAAAGTTCCTGCCCTGGAATATCACGGCACTTTTTTACAAGCTTGGCAAGAATTTTATCATTCAGGTCAATATCATGCATTACGCCTTTCTTTCCCTTAAAAGACAACTTTATGTTGCTGCCCTCAACTTTTATATGTTTATCCCGTAAGGTACTTAAGCCATAAGAACCGTATAGCTGTTTGTAAGATTCATTGCCAATCCTGATAAGGGTTTTTTCCATTAAGCTAATTGAAATAGACAAAACTTTACGCTCGTCCATTTCCCTCCTTTTTAAATCTTTTTGAAGGTTTTTCCTGAATTCTGGGAGCTTCTTGCCAAACTCAAGCAAACGATAAAACTTGTTTTCGTTTCTGGATTTTGCCCAGTCGGTATGATAACGATATTGTTTTCGGCCAGCCTGATCTATTCCTGTAGCTTGTAAATGAGCATTAGCTTTTGGGGCAATCCAAACATTTTGCCATGCGGGCGGAAGCACCAGTTTTTTTACACGATCTAATATTTTACTATCAGAAACTTCTTCGCCTTTCTGATTGAGATATTTAAAACCACTTTTTACCACCTCCCTCGTAATACCAGGACTGGCATCAGTTAAATAAATAAGATTGTTCTCTTCGAGCAGGAGTTCGGTATCACTCATACTCCCTTAAAACAATCACGAAAGGAAATGTTTGTGCAGGAAGCTATTTATGGCAAGGTTGAATCCATCCGGCTTGTCGAGATTAGGCAGGTGACCGGAATCCGGAATAATGACAAGTTCAGATTCTGAAATGCCCTGGTGAAGGTGCATGGTTTGTTCCTCCGACATCAATTTATCAGACTCCCCTCTTATAATTAAAGCGGGGACGTTAATTTTCGCAAGCACGTGACTGGTATCGGTTCTTGATGCAAGTGCCAGTTGGGTAGCGCAGATGGTTTCATTTTGAGTTTTGAGAATTACAATCCGTAAAAACTCGACCGTATCCGTCGAATTGATTAATGTATTTTCCGGGAATAAATTCGTTAAAAACCCTTCGGTAAATTCAGCTTTTTTACCTGCATGAATCAGCTCAATGGAATTGAAACGTTTTATTTTACTCTCATTGCTATCGGCGGCACAATTGGTATCACTTAAAATAAGGCCTTTGAATGTTTCAGGCGATAATTCAAACGCTCTTAATGCGATGTAACCACCCATTGATATTCCACAAAGAATACAATTACTCAGGTTTAGATCAGCAATTAATTGAATCAGGTCTTTAGCGAAAAGGTCGATGCTGAAAAAGAAGTGGTCTGATGAACTATCACCAAAGCCTCTGATATCGTAAGCAATACCTTGTACGGTTTCAGGAAGTGCATCTAATTGCTTCAACCAAGTAGATTTATCAAAAGGGAAACCATGCAGAAACACCACCGTGATTTGTGGATTGGCGGAAGGTTTAAGTAAATACGAAATTGAAATATTTCCCGATCTGGTGTTTAATGTTTCCATAAACACTAAAGAAACTTTAAGCGATAAAGTTTACAAGGCTATAGCTTTTTCGGGTTTTAGACCGGATCATGAACGTTAAGAGAAGATTGAAGAAAACGCAAATCAGAAATAAAATTCCCATTAAGCTGAAGTTACCCATAAATCTTAAAGACAGTGCTACGTAGATCATCACAATTTGAAATCCCATTAAGATCAACGTTGATTGCAAATGAGAAAAACCCATGTGAAGCATGCGGTGATGTACGTGATTTCTATCGGCCACAAATGGCGATCCTGATTTAATGGTACGCAATGTGAATACTCTAATAGCATCGAATATTGGACCAATTAATATTGCTACCGCAATTGAGGGGGCAGAACTAAAATGAACGAAATTTGATCCGCTCACCTTGTTAATCTCAATAAAATGGATTGATAGAACGATGGAGATGAAGCCTAATAATAATGAGCCTGTATCACCCATAAAAATTTGAGCAGGTGTGATATTAAATCTTAAAAATCCAATACAAGCACCAGAAATTATAAATGCCAACGATGCAAATAACGTTTCGCCCATATGAGCAAACATAATACCTAGCGTTAGATTCACCACAAGCCCGGTAACCCCGGCCAGACCGTCTATACCATCAATTAAATTAAAGGCATTTATAACAAATATGATGAGTATGATTGAAAAAGCGACACTTATAGGATAGCTTAAATCATAAACATTAAGAATACCATACAAACTGGTTAACCTTACATCTGCCAATAAAACCATTATAGAGGAAACAATTAATTGCATTCCAAATTTAGTACTTGGATTAACGCCCCATAAGTCGTCTTTTAATCCTACAGCAAATAGTATTAAACAAGAAGCAAGTAGGAAATGAAATTGAGGGGAGTTGCCAGCATTCGGAATGAATAAACTAGCTATCATAAAACTACAAAAAATAGCTACGCCACCCAGTCTTGAAATACCAACTTTATGATCTTTTCTCTGTGTGTCGATATCATCAAATAAGGCTCTGTGATTTGCAACGTGAATGATGGAAGGAATGGCAATTAGCACCAGAATTAGTGCGATTAATGAAACAACCAGATAAAATATAGGCTCGGGAAGATTAATCAATTTAAGCATAGTATAATAAGAGCAAACTTTAAGTATCCCAACTTTTAAAACACTGCTGTGTTCCATCAGTAAAGATCATTTTTGCTTTTATACTAGCTTTTTGAAATAAAGGTTGTAATTTTTTAGAAAGAGAATGGTTGATTGAAGCAGAATTAGTACGCTCTACTTAAGGGCATTAAATAAATCAGCTTAATAGAAGGGGTGTTTTTGCGAAATTTGCTTATCGGATTATACTCACCAAAATTATACCCGGCACTTAGTCCAACACGCTCTTTATAGGTATATATTATTCCTGCCCCGGTTTCTAACCGCATCGGCGATTTTAAAAGAGGGCCAATTTTACTTCTTATTCCATCAAAAATATCACATTGCAAATACATGCTCACACCTTGATAAATTTTAGCCTGTGAATATATTCTGGCACCCATAAAATTATGATTGTCAGAATTCAAGTTGTATCCTTTAAAAATAGGCCCTAACGAAAGCTGCTGCCCGTCATAGTTTTTAAATCCCGCCAGGAAAGCACCTTGAAAATTTTCGAAATGATAATCTGCTGTACCTGCTTGCGCAGATAAATGCCAATTTAATGCTTGCGAATAAGTATTTATTAGAGAAAAGGTCAAGATGGTTAGCAGGAGAAGCTTCTTTATCATATACAATAAAACTTTGCTCTTATTTCCAATCGTTTATGATAAATACTTTTTCAAAGATAAAAAAATTACAGCATCATCTTAGGATTTTTGTTTGCGAACAAGCTTAAAATCAGTTAATAACATTTAAAAAACAAAACAAATACGATTTAAAATTTCTTAAACCGACAAACCCATACAACAAAGCGGCAAGAAATATTGTTGTAGAATCATTTATGGCATAAGATGAGAAAAAACAAATTCATGTTTGCGACAGGGATTGAGAACAGTTATCCCATGATTACCCTTCCCGATGGCTCCAAAAAAAGAGTAGACGAGATGGAAAAATGCGGGCACTATATTCACTGGAAGCAAGATTTTGATTTGACGAAAGAAATGGGGATCGAGTTTTTAAGATACGGCGCTCCACTTCATAAAACACACCTTGCGCCCGGCAAATACGACTGGTCTTTTGTAGATGAAACCTTTAACTACATGAAAGAAATAGGCATTACGCCTATAGTGGATTTATGCCATTTCGGAGTACCAGACTGGATAGGCGATTTTCAAAACCTGGACTTTCCAGAACATTTTGCTGAATACGCAAGAGCTTTTGCAAAGCGATTTCCTTATATAGAGTTTTATACACCTGTAAATGAAATCTTTGTCGCAGCCATGTTTTCGGCGCAATACGGATGGTGGAATGAGTGTAAAACCGATGATAAATCATTTGTTAGGGCGCTTACAAATCTATGTAAGGCCAACGTACTTGCCATGAATGCCATCCTGGAAGTACAGCCAAATGCTACTTTTATTCAGAGCGAATCATCAGAATATTTCCATCCGGAAACACCTGATTGTGATGCACTCGCTGCATTCCTTAATCAGAAAAGGTTTTTATCTCTGGATCTGAGCTACGGCTATCCGATAAGTGTTGGCATGTACGAGTATCTCCGTGAAAACGGTATGAGCAGACAGGAGTACCATTGGTTTGAGAATAACATCATCAAAGGAAACTGTATAATGGGTAACGACTATTACATAACCAATGAACACATGGTTCATGAAAACGGAAGTACATCTGCTGCGGGTGAAATTTTTGGGTATTATGTAATTACTCATCAATATTATAGCCGATACAGATTACCCGTTATGCATACTGAAACCAATATTTCCGAGAACAATGCGTTGAGGTGGCTGCAAACCCAATGGGCTAACGTTCGTCGGTTAAAACGGGATGGTATTCCAATTCATGGTTTTACCTGGTACAGTTTAACCGACCAGGTGGATTGGGATTCGGCATTACGAAATGATGCAGGAAATGTAAACTCGCTGGGATTGTATGATTTAGATCGGAAAATAAGACCTGTTGGGGAAGCTTATAAGCATTTAATACACCAATGGAAGGATGCTTTAGAACATGAGAGCTATGTGCTGACTTTTAAATCTGGATATTATAAATAATAAATAATCGAGGTTAATGGGTGAGTTATTTCTTACTCATTAACCTTTCATATAACCGCAGCGCATCCTGCTGCTTGAACAGCTGTGTACCGGCATTCATCGTAGCTGCCGAGCCACAAGCAACACCCATCCTCACCATTTCCTGATAAGAGCCGCCACGGGCCAAGACCGAAACCATCCCTGCTACCATACTATCTCCTGCTCCCACTGTGCTTAACTTTTTTACTGTGGGTGCGGGTATGTGCTCGTTGATGTCTTTAGTGATTAGGTATGCGCCTTGCGGACCAAGAGAAACTATGATCACCTCTGTTTTCCCGGCTTCAATAAGTTTGAGTGCGGCTTCATCTGCCTGTTCGATATCTAAAGTTCCCCAGCCAGATAAACGCTCCAGTTCGCCCAGATTCGGTTTTAATAAAAACACACCCTCGTCAATTGCATGTTTTAAAGCTTCTTCGGAAGTATCAACTATAACTTTTGCTCCCTGCTCTTTTCCTTTGGCAATAAGCCTTCGTAAAAACTCCGGCGGCATACCCGGAGGTAAGCTTCCGCTGATGACGATGATTTCGGGGAAGGGATTTAAGTTAGTGAAGACTTCAAAAAAATTATCTTGTTCGGAAACAGGAATTTCCGAACCCGGCATCCCAAATCGATACTGCTGATTCGTTGAACTGGCAACAACAATGAAATTTTCTCGGGTTTCGGCCGATACCTCAACTGCTTGCTGAAGAATTCCTTCTTTGGCAAGTAAATCCTGTAATAAACTTCCCGTTCTTCCTCCGGAAGGAAATAACGCTGTAGATTCAATTCCTAACCGGGCCAATCCGCGAGACACATTGATCCCACCACCACCGGGCTCGAATTTTGGGAACTCGCATCTTAGCTTCTTTTCAGGAACAAGCTGATCGATTACGGTACTTTTATCAACTGTGGGATTGAGTGTGATAGTAAGGATATTCTTCATTTGAAAAGATGTGAGATACCGTAAAGTTTCATATCGGCTTGTGATGCTTTAATCGTTTAGATTTGTAGCTGATAAAGCTAGTCTAAAAGAGTTTCTTTAGTGATCCGATGACTCGTTCATCGGATCACCAAACTATAACCCACTATTAAAAACAGAAGCAGCTTCGTCCGCTAATTTCTTATCACCCAAATAACTCCAGCGAATATTCTTTACGTGCTTTTTTAAAACCGAATTCATTTGAGCCAGAGTGACTTTCGTTATGCGCTCGGCGGTCTCATCGGCAATTTTCCAGTCACCCAAAACTTCTGCACTTCCTAAAGAGGCTGCAATTGCACCGGTACTCTCCTCTTTCATGTAATTATTGGTTATGAACCCGCTTTTACCTGAAGCTAATTCATCTTCAGTAAAACCGTTATCTCGCAGATCTTTAAGCTCATCCAACATCACCTGAGCGGCTTCTTTGGGACTGGTAGTACTTACATAAAGTATTGCATAAGGCATCAAACGATTAACGGTATGTGCGTAAGGAGCGTAAGATAAATTGCGCTTTGTCCTTATCTCTCTAAATAAACGGTTACTTAAGGCAGAAATCGCCAGGCGATAAGGCAAATAATCAGTACTTGATACCGAAGGTGCTTCGATACTTCCGGTGATATAATTTGTTGCCAATGCTCTGTCTTCAGTTAATAGTTTAATCGGGGCCTTAGGCATTGAATAAACTATTGGTACATATTTTCTAGCCGGTAAAGACGCAAAAGAGGCTGTAATTCTTTTAATCACCTCCGCCTTTGATATTTTTCCTACTACTACAATAAACATGCGATTTTTATTAAGCAACTGATTGAAGTAATAATCTTTGATGTCTTTAGAAGTAAGCTTCATGATAGTTGCCTCTTCCCCTTCCGGGTGTACAGCATACGGTGTTCCGCTAAAAGCATTTTGTATCGTCAACTGATCAATCCGGTCGTCGGGATCTGATTCTGATTGTTTAATTCCCGACACCAGTTTTTCCTTTAGCATTTCAACTTCCCTCGCCTCAAAAACAGGATTTACCACTGCTTCCGCAAATAAATCCCAGCCCTGATTAAAAAACCTGGATATGCAATTCATGCTAATGTTACCGCTATCAAATCCTGAAGAACCGGCGACCTCAACGCCATAAGCATCTTCACGATCCTTGAAAGCATCTTTCGTAAATTTCTTTGTTCCACATTCTGTAGCAGCTTCTAATGCCAGATTCTCTATTCCTGCTTTGCCAGCTGAATAGTTCGCCACCCCGCCTTTGTAATACATACTCACGCTGATAATTTCTTTTTGGGTTGGCTTCATAATCACCTTAATGCCCGCTACTGTAAATGACGTGGCTTTGGATTGTGCCAAAGCACCAAGCGAAATGAATAGAAAAAATATATTAATCGTAATACGTTTCATAGTTTACTGCTGATTATTTAAAGAACTGTTCAGGCATTATTTGAGCTTTTTGCTCTGCGCTTATTAGCATACCTGCTGCATAAGGTTTGTTTTTGATATACTTTCTCACATACTGCTGCAAATCCGCACGGTTTACTTTTCTTAAATTTTCGATATATGTTGTGAGATAATCAATGGAAGCAGAAGCCCACCAAAAAGATATAGTATGGGTAAAATCCGACGTTATCTCCTCGCTTTTAACCTGAGTAATTTCTAACATGCGTTTTGCAGTTTCAATTTGTTCATCGGTAAGATAATTGTCCGTGTCCCACAATGCTACCTGGCGTTTTACTTCTGCCGCACATTCTTTAATCTTAGAAGGATTAGGAACTACAAAAACGCTGATAGGCCCGGTGTGTTTCTGAGTCAGATAACCAATATTAACCTGTAAGGCTAAACCGGCATCAATTAGTGCTTTACTAAATTTAGATGAATTTTGATTGATGATGAAAGAAAACACATCTGCCGCATAGGTTGCCGGAAGATCATTTCTGGTATCAGGCCCCTGCCAGTTCATCATGATAAATGGCACTTTCGATAAATCTGATTCAACAATAAAGTGTTCGGTTTTAGTAAGTGGCTTAAATTCGGGAACAGGCCACCGTTTTGCCGGGTCAAATCCGGCCGGTTTCCAATCCTGAAAAATTGCTTCAGTTTGTTTAAATACGTCGTCGTGTTTTACATCACCAGCTATAGTGAGCAAAGAATTGTCTGGCCAATAATATTTATTCTTGATGGTATCCATTTTAGCAGGAGTAGCTGAACGGATAATATCATGATCGCCAATAATATTTTTTCTGCTGTAAAGATCGCCCCAAAGCTTTCTATTCATCTCATCAAAAAGAGCAAAATATGGATTAGACTCATTTCGTTGAAATTCACCATCAACCACAATATTCTCCTTTTGCATTTCCTCCTTATCAAATTTGGGATAGCGGATGGCAGAATTCATAAATTCCAGTCCGGATTGCAGATTGAATTTAGGAAGCGTGAAATAATAATTAACAAGCTCCTGAGATGTAGTGCCATTAAAGTTTATACCCAGTTCGCTTACGCGATTAAGAAAGTCTTCTTGTGTAGGATAGTCTTTATTAGCTTTAAAAAACATGTGCTCGTACAAATGGCTAAGCCCGTTATATTGAGGGGGCTCGGTATAAGAACCATTTTTGACAGCAATTTCAATTGTAGCCAAAGGCACACTATTATCTTCAAGCACCAAAACATCTAAGCCGTTAGACAACTTTTTGAAAAACATGTTAGGCGGAAGCTTGACTTTAGGCTCGGTTTGAGCCAGTGCAGTGTTTAGGATTATGAAGCTGTAAATAGCAACATATAAAAATTTCTTAATCATAGAGTGGTATTGAATAGAAGTAAATATATCAGAAAAATGAAAAACATCTTTCTCGTTTTTCATCTTAATACATTTTTTTTTTAATGGCTATGAAGCTATTATGAGCATATCGTCTTGGTTGTAAGCGGTATGCTCATAATGGTTGAATTTATAACAATAAAAGTACTTATGAAGCTAAACGAAGATTTGTTAAAAATATTAAGCAAGGCTTATGAAAAGTCAACATTAATAAATACCGTTTATAAAGGAAATGACATTTCGTTTAAAACGGATGGGGAAGGAAATCCGATATTATTGTTTTTTGGCAAAAGACAACCCGATGGAACGATTAAGGGAGAACGTTATGCAAGAACCCTAAAACGTGATCGGGAGGAAAACATCATAAAAGACCATTGGGAGCTGAAAGGAAAAGCTAGTTAAAGAAAACTAATAATACAACGTACCTGTTAGCAATAAAAACTTATTATGCCTGCGAAATCTGTTATTGCCTGTTGTCATACCATCTTATCAAAAGATCTGACCATCGCTTTCGTTGAGAGCGCCAGTACGGGAAGATTAATTTATGATTTTACTTCTGTACCCGATTGCGGGCAGATTGTGAAAGGAAGTATCGTATGCTATGATCGAAGCGTAAAAGAAAATCTGTTGAAAGTACCTTCACAGATAATTGATAAATATTCGGCTGAATCACCTGAAGTAACTCAATTGTTAGCGGAGGGTTTGCTTGAGCTTATACCTGCCGACATTATTGTTGCAGTCACGGGATTAGTCTCGCCTGGTGGAAGTGAAACTGAAGAAAAACCTGTCGGAACGATGTTTATTCACGGAATTATTCAGGGAAGGGCCTGGAAAAGTTCTTTGCTGTTTGAAGGAAGTCCGGATGAAATAATTGCTCAAACTATTGAAGCGATCGCTGCAATGTTATTGGATGAGATAACGTGAAGGATTTGACGAATTATTAGAAAACTGATTACCTATAAATCATAAGTCCTATAAGGTTTTATAAACCTTATAGGACTTATGAAATAGTATTTTAAGAAATTGGGAGCAACTACGATTTAGCCCCCTTAGACTTGTTGGCGTTTTTAACGCCATTATCAACTTTATTCACTCCAAACCAACCGTTGTGCGCGATATAAGACGACACGGGCGCAGTTCTGATAGAATCAGATGGTGTAAACTTCATTAAGTTTTCGAGGGCTGGATTGTAATTTCTCATGGCGTTATATTTTTATGTCAGATTACCGACCACAAACTGAGATCAAGAACCGTTCCGAATAAAGAATCGACAGCTATATTTTACCTATTAGTAGCACGAAATCTTAGTGATTATTTTTTAAAGACAGAATATCCGCTTTAAAACTAAAAAATCAATTCTTTGAAATAGACAACTTGACTTTATAAATTTGAAATAACTCAGAAGAAACTAGACGTCAAGCTGTTAGATGTATTTGAAAATGGACAGAGAATCCAAAAAAACAGACAGCGTCTAAAATTTGCTTCAGATCAGAAGTCAGACTTCTGTGTTTCCACTCCGAACTTATTGAGAAAATCAATTCCTTCATCCGAAAGGTATCCCTTAAACTCAGCATAAGAATTTTGGTAAATTACTTTTGTTATACCCGAGGAAAAGATAATCCGGGCACAAGGCAAACATGGAGAAAGAGTCACATACAAAGTCGCTCCGGCTAGCCCGGAACCATTTTTAACTGCATAAAGAATCGCGTTCTCTTCTGCATGCAGCGCAAGCGAACAACCGCCTCTCGCGTCACGGGCGCAGCCAGTTTCGGGCCACTCTACGTCGCAGTTGTGAGTTCCGGCGGGTGGGCCATTGTATCCGATGGAGATAATTCTGGTGTCTTTGGTAAGTACCGCTCCTACCTGTGCCTTTACGCAGTGAGAGCGTTTAGCCAAATCGGAAGCGAGGTTCATGAAGATACTGTCGAAGCTGGGTTTGTCGATCATTATTTATTAGTAGTAAGCCCAACTTTATGTCCGGATATCGAATAATAAAGTATGTATAAATAACATGGCGCCATCACTGCAAAGAAAACCCATTGAAAATCAAACGTTTCTTTGAAATGTCCAAATATAAGAGGGAGTATCGCGCCACCTGCAATACCCATAATTAAAAATGCCGAACCCGTTTCTGTAAATTTCCCCAAGCCGCGGATGGCCATTGGAAAGATAGCCGGCCACATTAACGCGTTGGCCAAACCAAGTGCTGCAACAAAGGCTACGGAAACATAGCCGGTTGTAACTAAAGCACCAAGAGTGAACAATATTCCGAGTATTGAAGAGATCTTTAAACTATTTTCCTGGCTAATATATTTCGGGATTGCAATGATACCTGCTACATAGCCCACCAACATTGCACCTAATGTAAAGGATGTAAAGTATTTAGTCTCGTCTAATGGCAGTCCAAAGCTTTTTCCATAAATGCCAATGGCATCTCCTGCCATTACCTCAACTCCAACATATAAAAACAAGCACAATACTCCTAAAAGTAAATGGGGGAATTGTAACGCGCTAGTCTTTCCCGATTGTAGTGAATTTGATTCTGGCTGTGCATTCGCTTTTGATGCATCAATATCCGGTAAGCCGGATTTACGGATCCAAATTGCCAATAATACTAAAGAAACAGCGATGATAATATAAGGAGTAATGACGCGTCCGGCCAATTCATCAAGCAAAGCATTTTTACTCACTAAATCAGTGGTCGCGGTAATTTCAGTTTCCAGCGAAGTAGCATCTTTCAATACGATTGCACCCAATATTAATGGACTTAATATACCTGCTATCTTATTGCAAATTCCCATTATACTTATCCGCTTTGCTGCACTTTCTATGGGACCAACAATGCTGATATATGGATTTGAAGCTGTTTGTAGAATGGATAATCCGGCACCCTGAATAAATAATCCCGTTAGGAACAAGGGGAAGCTTCTTAAATTTGCGGCAGGAACGAATATAATTGCACCTATTGCCATCACCATTAAACCAAGCGACATACCGTTCTTCATACCGGTTTTTTGTAATATCCAGGATGATGGAAGTGCCAGGAAAAAATAAGCCATATAAAAAGCAAAGGTCACAAAAAATGCCTGTGCGTCAGTTTCCAGATTACAGGCCAGCTTTAGAAAAGGAATAAGAGTTCCGTTTAGCCAGGTTACGAAACCGAATATAAAAAACAGTGCCCCGATAATTAAAATCGGCTTAGAAGAGTTTTGCGGTTCTGTATCCATGATATGGTTGTTAATTAGCTAAGAAAGTTTCCAATATAAAATAAAGCCATTACAAAGCAAAGCTAATATGATGAACTTTTTTACCTGATTATACTTATACTATAAAATGGGTGTTTTTATAATACTGCTATTAACTCTTTTATGACCCGAAATTTTGCTTTTAATTTGCATATTCGCACAGTTCTGAAAAGAATAATTCATGCTTGAACTAATTATATCGGGTATAGGTTTAGGAATAGTCCTTTCTTTCGTAACCGGGCCTGTCTTTTTTGCACTCATAAAAACCAGCATTGAAAAAGGCTTTCATGCGGGTATGTGGCTTGCGGCCGGAGTGGTTTTAAGCGACATTATTTATATCTTTCTTACCATTTATGGTTCATCGTTTATTCAGGTAGATAACAGTTACAAGGTGCCTATCGGGATAACCGGCAGCGTTATTTTACTTGGGATAGGGCTTTATTATTTTTTCAAAAAGGTAAAGCTGAACCTCGAAAATATTAATTGCCCTAAAAGAAATACGGGTTATTTTTTTAAAGGATTTTTGATGTGCATTTTCAATCCATCAATGTTTTTGTATTGGGTAAGTGTAACCAGTGGTTTTATATCCTTGCACGGCGAACTTAATACAAGGGAAATATTGCCGTTTTTTGGTTCGATACTAGTTACCCAATTTAGTATGGATATTTTGAAAGCCTATTATTCTAATAAACTGAGATATCGTATTAAAGAAAAAACGATGGTATTGCTAAATCGTGTGGCTGGAGCGTTAATAATTATTTTTGCACTTAAGCTGATTTACAACCTGGTGTTTACGAATTCGATTATGTAAGAGACGAATGAGAGGATGATCGAATTAATGAATAACCACATATTCTACCATTCGTTTATTCTATCATTCATCTACTCAATCCTTCATCACACGTAGGCTCTTTGGTTCTTCCCTTCCACCCAATTCATATATGACCGGTTTACCACTTTATTTCCACCAGGTGTTGGATAATTTCCGGAGAAATACCAATCGCCTAAATGGTTCGGGCAAGCTTTATGAAGATTTTCGAGAGTCTGATAAATGACTCGAACTTCCGCTTTTATATCCGGTGGAGAAATGATTTTAGCAATTCTTGCTGAGATTTCTTCGTCTGTGAAAGGTTCGTAAATGGCTTTCACATAATTTGGAACTTGCTCTTTATCCAGTGACACAGATGCTTTACATTTCTCGTAAGTTTCCCAAATCAAGCCTTCACGATCTGATTCTTTCAATAAAGATATTGCCGCTTCAAAAGCAACAAATTCGCCCATTCGCGACATATCAATACCATAACAATCCGGGTAACGGATTTGAGGCGCAGACGATACGACCACAATTTTCACCGGACCAAGCCGGTCTAGGATTCTAAGTATACTTTGCTTTAAAGTAGTTCCGCGAACAATAGAATCGTCAATTACAACTAAAGAATCTTTTCCTCTATTGATTAATCCGTAGGTTGTATCATAGATATGAGAAACCATATCCTGTCTGTCAGCATCCTGGGTAATGAAAGTTCGGAGTTTAGCGTCTTTAATAGCGATCTTTTCAACTCTTGGGGCCATGTTCAGCATGTCCTCAAGTTCCTCATCAGAGATTTTGTCGCTACGATTTAATAACGTTTCTTTTTGAAACTTATTAACGTATTTATACAGTCCGTCGACCATTCCATAGAATGCAACTTCGGCAGTATTCGGAATAAAAGAAACGACAGTATTTTTTAGATCGTTATTAACGGCCTTTAAAATTTGCGGGCATAATAGCCGGCCCAATTGCTTACGCTCACTGTAAATATCAGCATCGCTGCCGCGGGAAAAGTAGATCCGTTCAAAGGAACACGACTTTTGTTCTTCAGGTTCGCGAAATTGTTCTTCAGAAATATCGCCGTTCTTTTTAACAATTAATGCATGTCCAGGCTTAATTTCCTTGATTGAAGTTATGGGTACGTTAAAAGCGGTTTGTATCGCAGGGCGTTCTGAAGTAACTACTACAACCTCATCATCAATATAATAATATGCCGGGCGGATTCCGGATGGATCGCGCATGACAAAAGCATCACCATGACCAAAAATCCCTTCGATAGTATAACCACCATCCCATGTTTTAGCAGACCGGCGCAGAATTTTCGCAACATCAATATTATCTGCGATAAGCTGACTGATCTCTGCATTACTGCGGCCTTCTTGTTTGTAAGAATCAAACAATTCCTGATTTTCGGCATCTAAAAAGTGTCCGATTTTTTCTAAAACTGTTACTGTATCAGCTCTTTCTTTCGGATGTTGGCCAAGTTCATATAACTGTTCTAGTAACTCGTCAACATTCGTCATGTTAAAATTACCGGCAATTACAAGATTTCGGCTCATCCAGTTATTCTGACGAAGAAAAGGATGGCAATTTTCTATACTGTTTTTGCCATGGGTACCATATCTCAAATGGCCCATTAACACTTCACCGGTAAAACTGATATTTTCCTTCAGCCACTCCGCATTTTGAAATAACTCAGGAGAAGTACTTTGAACATCAGCAAACTTCTTTTGAACGTATTCAAAAACCTCCGAAACAGCACTCGAACCCATTGCCCTGTAACGGCTAATGTAGCGGTTACCCGGATTGACATTTAATTTTATGGTGGCGATACCGGCGCCATCTTGTCCCCGGTTATGCTGCTTTTCCATTAACAGATAAAGCTTATTAAGGCCATACAAAGATGTGCCATACTTTTCCTGATAATAAGAGAGGGGTTTTAGAAGACGGATAAGTGCTATGCCGCACTCATGTTTTATGGATTCACTCATAATGCTAACGAGTATGCAAAAGTAGAGTATTTAAATCAGAAAGCTTTAAATGAGTAACGGAAATTTTCCACAATGCTTGCTTAAGGATGCGATATTTGCTTTAAAGATGATATGCCGCAAAGGCTCGGAGGCATGAAGAAGGCTTATAGCCTTTGCGTCTTAGTGGCTAAATTATATCCGGAAAAACGCCCAACAAAATCAATGCACAAGTAAGAAACAAAATAATATAAGTAAGGAAATTGGTCTTTGAAGTAATACTTAGATTTTCTTGAGAATCTTTGAGGTAAGCATATAAAGGCACCTTTAAATAATAAAAAAGTGAAATCAAAGTGCTAATTGCTCCGGCTATCAATAAACCTAACGTTAGTATTGACCCTGATCTGGAATAATACTCAAATGCTGAAGAAAACACAAACAGCTTCGCAACGAAACCTGCCGTTGGAGGCAATCCCGTCAAGGCTACCAAAACAATTACAAAACATACAAAATCCAGCTTCAGGACTTTACCCAACCCTTTATAATCTCTGATATCTGTTTTTCCGGATTGTGCTTCTATTCGATCGGCAAGCATAAAAGCCGCCATATTCATTACCGCGTAAACAGTAAAATAAAAAACCAGACTTCTAAAACCGCTTCCCTCAAAAGCAACCACCGCCATTAAAGCGAAACCGGTATGACCAATAGAAGAATACGCCAGCATCCGTTTGATATTATTTTGCCAGATCGCACTGAAATTTCCAACGATCATGGTTGCAATCGCGGCCACAGAAAGCAGGGTTCTGAAATCAAATATTAAGTTATTGCTAGACTGAGAATATAAATCGAAGGGCTCGATGAAACGAATAAGCAAGGCAAAACCGGCAATTTTTGGTGCTGTTGATAAAAAGGCAGTCACAGGTGTGGGCGCACCTTCATAAACATCCGGACTCCAGAAGTGCAGCGGAACAAAAGACAACTTAAAGCCGATTCCAACCAGAACCATTACGATCGCAAGGGTAACTCCCGGCGATGAAATTAAGCTTAGATTTTGCATGAAGGATGGATCACTAATATTGATGCCTCCTGTAAAGGCATACAAAAGCGACATTCCATAAAGCATAACCGCCGAACAGATGGAACCAAACAAAGCATATTTCATCGCCGCCTCTGTCTGCTTACTATCCGCGGAAGCGTAGCCAACCATTAAATAAGATGCGATGGAAACCATTTCGACAGAAAGGTAAATCATCAATAAACTGGTTGACATGCTCATCAGGTTTAACCCAATAAGAACGGCAGGCAAGAGCATGTACAAATCTCCAACTCCTTTTTTATGATCCTCAAGCGATTGATTATACCGGATGAACAATGCAAAAAGAATGGTGACCGCACTGAATATCGATTTGAAAGAAATACTCAGATCATCTAAAATGATAGTATTACTAAAAAGCGCGATGCGGGCGATATCGAGATTTTTAACAAATCCAACAAAGATAGAAATCAAAACCCCGGCAACACATACCCAAAAAGCAGCTGAAGATCGTTTGTCCGGAAAAAACAGATCAGCCAGGATTACCAGAATAAACGTAACTACTAAAACCAGTTCGGGCAAAAGGTAATCGAAATCCGAGATAGCTGAGTTTAGCAATTGGGAAATAATCGGTAGAAACTCGTTCATCACTTCAGATTAACCAAACGAATTAGTTCCAATACCGAAGCATTCATTTTACCAAATGCCAATGACGGGAAAATACCGAGAAGCAAGGCAAAAACAGTGAGCGATGCCAGGGCAAATGCCTCCCTCCCATTTATATCAGTCAGTTTTAATCTCCAGTCTTCGCCACCCATTAACCGTGTTTCGCCAAAAAACATTCGCTGTAAGGTCCATAATAAATAAGCTGCTCCCAGTAATATCCCTACAGAGCCTGCTATGGCCATCCATCTTGGTAGCAAACCATTTACCGATTCGGAAGTAAATGCGCCAATCAGGCTAAATGCTTCTGCAATAAACGCTGAAAATCCGGGAAGACCCAAAGAAGCAAAAAAAGCGATCATCACAAATGCGGTATATTTTGGCATCAGTAAAGCTAGTCCCCTAAAATCGTGAATCTCACGGCTATGAACCCGGTTATAAATCACTCCAACAAGAAAAAACAACATGGTAGATAAAAACCCATGGCTAATCATTTGCAGCATGGCGCCACTTATCCCCTCGGCGGTTACAGATGCGATACCCAAAAGCACAAAACCCATGTGCGAAACTGAAGAATATGCGATGAGGCGTTTTAAATCTTTCTGTGCCAAAGCATTGAGGGCTCCGTAAATAATTGACACAACGCCTATCAATCCTAACCACCATGCCGATTGTACGGCGGCATCCGGAAAGATGCTGACACAGATTCTTAAAGTACCATACCCCCCAATTTTAAGAAGTATTCCTGCAAGAATAATTGAAACGGGAGTTGGTGCCTCTACGTGCGCATCGGGAAGCCATGTATGCAATGGAATGATTGGCACTTTAATCGCGAAAGCGATGAATAATACAATAAAACCTACTAATCTGGCTGACATTCCGAAAAGCTGCTGATTTGCGATTGTCGAAAAAAGAGAGCCTTGCACATAATTTGCCGGATTCATCATGTACAGCATATTGAAGGTATGATTTCCGGTAACCGGATCGGTTACTGAAAAATACAAGCCAATAATAACCAGCAGCATGAAAACAGAACCAAACAAGGTGTAAAGGAAAAATTTGATGGCTGCATATTCTCGTCGCACGCCGCCCCACATCCCGATAAGGAAATACAATGGCAGCAACATCAGTTCATAAAAAATGTAGAAGAGGAAGAAATCTAACGCACAAAATACTCCCAAAACAGCGGTATTTAAAAGCATCAGTAAGGCGAAGTAACCTTTTAAATTCGTTTTTATTTCCCAGGATGAAATAACGGCAATCAACATCACGATCGACGTTAAAACCAGAAATGGCATTGAAAGTCCATCGATTCCAAGGAAGTAATCTATCTGTAAATAACCTAAGCGGCCAAGATTAAGATTTATCCAGGGAACGCGTTCAACTAACTGATATTTAGCTTGCACATCAATCCCTGAAAAGGTATTTCCGTCGAAGTTGAGGTAGATAAATGCAGCAATAATTATTTGAATACCAACTGCGGCCAGACTAATATATTTATAACGCTGTTGCCAGGCAGAAGGGAGAATAAGGATAAGCAAGCCCGCTACAAGTGGTAAAAATATCAAGAGAGAAAGCAAGCTCATATTCCCGGAAAAAATAATTTAATTACAAAAAAAGTGAGTACAACCAATACCATGGTTAATAAATAATGCTGTAGCCTGCCCGTTTGAAGATGGCGTGCGAAGTTACCAATAGTTTTAGCGAAAGATGCAATGCCGTTTACCAGGCCATCTATAACATAGCTATCGAACCAACCCGAAGTTGCCGCGAAAAGCACACCTATTTTGCCTAGCAGGTTTACCAATCCATCAACCACCAGCCGGTCGAATTTAAAACTGATTGCAGAGAGACCTGTAGTTCCGTTGACAAAAAGGCGCGTGTATAGCTCATTAAAATACCACTGCTTCTGCGCAAAACGAAATAGCGGATTTTTTGAAAAATCTGGCCCTGCTAAACGCTTTCCGTACCAGGTATAAGCCAGGTAGATGAGCACGAATGTTAGTATGCTTACCGTTACCGGGATAAACAGGTGGTAATTACTTTGAACTTCATGAGCTGGCTCCAGGCCTGTAATTTCCTTGAAAATCCAGGCGCTGTTGTAGTCAAATGGATTTTGGGAGAATGGAATAAAAAGGCAAAATACTGCAAGCACCATCAAAACATATTTCATTGCATTGGGGGCTTCGTGCAACTGAATGTTTTTGCTAAGATTCTGCAATCGAAAACTTCCAAAGAACACCTTGAACAGTAAACGGGCTATATAAAACGAGGTTAAACCGGATGTTAAAAAAGCAGCATACGGAATTAGTTTGGCCCAAATACTTTGCCCATCTGACCATTCGAAAGCTTGAATTAAAATCGCGTCTTTCGACAGAAAGCCGGACGTAAATGGAATTCCTGATAAGGCCAGTGAAGCTAAGGCCATGGTGATGAACGTAACCGGCATGATCTTTCTCAGTCCGCCCATATTTTGAATATCCTGATGATCGAAATCTAAACCACTCTTTGCTTTGACATGGGCCATTTCATGTATCACCGAACCCGCTGCTAAGAACAATAAGCACTTGAAAAAGGCATGTGTAGCTAAATGGAATATGGAGGCTGAATATGCACCAACACCCATGGCAATCATCATAAATCCCAACTGGGAAATGGTGGAAAAAGCAAGTATTCGTTTAATATCGTTTTGTGTGAGCGCAATTGTTGCAGCCATCAAGGCGGTAAAAGCACCGATACTTGCAATAACCATTAATACCGTAGCATCAAAAAGAGGATAGATTCTGCCCAGAAGAAAGACTCCGGCAGCTACCATGGTTGCGGCATGAATTAGGGAAGAAACAGAGGTTGGACCTTCCATTGCATCAGGCAGCCAGGTGTGCAATGGAAATTGAGCCGATTTGGCAATTGCTCCAAAAAAGAAGGCAAGGCCGGCAATGGTTAACCAAATGGAAGGCATCTGATTGGTTCCGTTTAGCCATAAACCATTTTGAATAACCGCACTTAAAACCAAACCGCCTTCGTTAAACAGCTCGCTAATGTTTAACGTTTTGAACTGAGTAAAGACGATCATTATCCCCGTAAGGAAACCTAAATCGCCTAAACGGTTCATAATAAAAGCCTTTTTCGCTGCCAGGGCAGCTGATTCTTTTGTAAACCAAAACCCGATGAGCAGATAGGATGAAAAGCCCACAAGTTCCCAAAACATGTATAACAGGAGAAGATTATCTGTTATCACGAGGCTAAGCATCGAAAAGCAGAACAAGCCCAGGTAAGCCCAGTAGCGATAGAGAAATGCATCGCCCTCCATATACTTAATGGAGTAAATGTGAACCAACAGTGCAATTGCAGAAACCAGCAACAGCATGAGTACAGACAGGTTATTTAGAAGGATTCCGGCCTTAAAGGTAGTCTGACCAATGGTAAACCAATTGATTTCATGCTGAATCGGCTCAGCGTTCCAGATCTTGAAAAACAAAATAGCCGAAATCAGGAAACTAACTGCAATATTGAAGATTGCCAATGAAGCTCCCCTACTTGATTTGCTGGGAATCAATATTCCCAGGAAGGTTAGGAGCGGCAACAAGGCTGCCACAACAGCTAATAAACTTAAATTTCCCTGAATAAAAGTCTCCAAATTAATCTCGTAATTGATCTATCCTGGTTGGATCAATGGTTCTATAATATTTATACACGTTTAAAATTATCGCCAAGGCCACAGCAACTGCTGCGGCAGCTAGCACAATCGCAAACAAGGCGAACACTTGACCGCCTGATGCTAGTTTATCATGCTTACTAAATGCGACAAAGTTCAAAATGGCGGCGTTTAACATAAATTCAATACCAATTAACATCATAATCGCATTCCGCTTTGCTAAAATCGCAAACAGTCCGATGCAGAACAACGCAGCACTTACGAACATAAAATGCGATAATGGTATCATACGTCCCGCTCCTTTCTTGCTAAGTGTGCGGCCCCAATTAAGGCCATTAAAAGTAAAACGGAAACGACCTCGAAAGGAAGCAGGTAGCGTGTCATGATGTTGATCCCTAAATAATGAATGGTATTGTCGGTGGGCTTCAATGTGTTTTCCCCGGAAGTTTTAACCCATTCAAATTCTGCCGGGTTGAGTTGAGTAAATACAAAAATCAACAGTCCAAAGAAAAGAAGCGAAACCACCATTCCAGGCAAATAATGCACTAATCCAATCTGGGGTTTCTTCTTATCAGGATTATTTAAAAGCTCTTTGTTTGATAACAGGAAAGCAAAAATCATCAAAACTAAAACACCGCCCACATAAATAACCAGTTGGGTTATCGCAACGAAATCCGCCAGAGCAAAAACAAATAATCCGGCCATCGAAAATAGTGCTAAAAAGAAAAGAAAAACAGCCCGTACAAAGCTTTTGAGGCTTACAACCAATATTGCCGAAAGCAAAGTCATCGCACTTAAAAAGTAAAATATAATTTGCTCCACACTCATTCTGGTTTGTTTTGCGCGGCTTGTGCAGCCGCATCTTTTGCAGCCTGGCGCTCGGCAAGCTGTATTGCTAACTCATCTCTTTTCTTTTCGGCCTCCTGTGGCGACATATCAGAGAACTGATAAGTAAGATCTGAAATATGCGTTACAGTCCTGTCGTATTGATCAGTCATGATAATGCATTCTGTGGGACAAACCACCGTACAAAGTCCGCAGTAAAGGCATTTCGCCATATCAATATCGAATTTGGCGGCATATAATCTTTTTGTTGTCCCGTCGGAAGTTTGTCCAATTGGGCCAGTTGCCTTTATACTTTCTATCTCAATACAATCTACCGGACAAATCTTGGCGCATAAATCACATACGATGCAATCGTCAATCTCCACATCCAATTGATACCGCCCAACTTCCGGAACAGGCATTTTTTCATGTGGATATTGTACTGTTACGATACCATTTTGCTGCTCGAAATAATTATCGTCTTTAATATTAATAGACTTCCTTCTTTTATTTACCGCAAAGAAATGCTTAATGGTTAGGGACATTCCCAGCCAGGTAGATTTTATTGCAGATATGGTCGTTTTAAGTATCAAATGAACATTAATTACATTACCATTAATCGCCAAACACCCGAAATGAGCATACATAAAAATGCTAACGGAGTTAAAACTTTCCAGCACAAATTCATTAATTGATCAACCCTTAAACGAGGTAGAGTCCAGCGAATCCACATTTGAACGCCAACAATTAATAATACTTTAGTAACAATCCAGAATATTCCCCAAAACGGACCGGTAGTCCAGTTTGCAAGAGTAACCGAACCAATATTAGGCAAGGGAGTATTCCATCCTCCCAAAAAGAGCAACACACCAAACATGCCGGTTAAAAACATCATTGAGTATTCGCCTAGAAATATAAAGGCAAAGCGGATTCCGGAATATTCGGTATGGAAGCCTGAAACCAATTCTGATTCTGCTTCGGGAATATCAAATGGTGCGCGGTTACATTCCGCCAAGGAAGCTATAAAATAAATTACAAAAGCGATGATTAAATGCGGAGCCTGAAATATGTTCCAGGCAAAAAAACCACCAACTTCCTTAACATTCCAAAACCCCAGAAACTTAATATTTTCATTTGAAAGAATGCCTTGTTGAATAGCTATCTGCTGCAAATCCAAGGTCTGTGATATCATCACGACAGATATAATCGCAACTCCGGCGGGTATCTCATAAGATACAACCTGCGCTACAGAACGCAAAGCTCCGAGTAATGAATATTTATTATTCGAGCCCCAGCCCGCCATCAGAATACCAACCGACTCTATCGAAACGATAGCGAACACGTAAAACACTCCTAAGTTTAATGCAGAAGGAACTAATCCGGGGCCCCAAGGCAGGGTGGCAAAGCCCATATACACGGAGAGGAAAATAATTACGGGAGCGGCGGCAAAGAGAATTTTATCGGCTGCAGCCGGAACAATAAACTCTTTTTGAAGCATTTTAAGGATATCAGCAAACGTTTGTAAACTACCGAATTTACCTACTTCCATTGGCCCAAGTCTATCCTGGATAAAGGCAGAAACTTTACGCTCGGCATACACCGCAAAAAGCGCGAATACAGCTACGAAGGAGAATAATAAAACTGCGACGAAAAGATATGTGACGTAGAATTCCAATGTTTGTCTGCCAGCCGCAAACTTAAACAATACAAAGGATATTTTCTGACCCAGGCTTAAGAATAGCCCTGAAAACAAAAAGGGAGGCAATAGTGAATCACCTCCCCTTAAATATGATTTAAATTTACTTCTTAGCTGCCGTAGTAGGTGCGCTTGCCGCAATTCCCAACTTAGCTTTCACTAAAGCAAGGATATCATCGCCACCATCAAAAAATACTACACCTGGTTGAGATACATCAAACACGTAAGCATAGCCCTTTTCTTTAGCAACTGCATTTACGGCATCACCTGCTTTTTTGAAAATAGGCTGGTAAAGCTCATCTTGCTTTGCTGCCATTTCCTGCTTAGCTTTTTCACCACTATCATTAATTCGTTTGCCAAGTTCCTGAAGTTCTTTTCCCATTGTTTCAAGCTCTTTTCCAACAGTGGCTTTATTTGCCTCGCTCAAGGTTTTTTCTTTTTCCTGAGCTACTGCTAATTTTTTTTGATATTCAGTTTGCATTAACTCAATCTCACTTTGCTTTTGCTTTTGGAAAGTTTGAAATTTTGCATCTGCCTGTTTTACATCGGGCATAACTTCTAATAATTGCGCAGAATTAAGGTGTGCGAATTTCTGCTGGGCATTTACAGCACTGCCGGTAAAAAATAAACCTGCTGCTATTACTGCTACTTTAACGAATGTTTTCATTTTAATTTAATTGTTGATTATCCTTTTCTATTTTGTCTTTGACGGTGTTCCCGTTGCCAGTGTTCCCGGCTTATATCCTAAGCGGGTTATTACATCATTACTTTTATCTAAACGTAAACTTGCATACAAGAGTATAAGGTCGCTGTTTTTGTCAAAAATCATATCAAGCTGACTGGTTTGGGCTACCGCTTCAACTGCCTTTGAAACCTTGTCCTGTATAGGTTTGATTAATTTAATACGTTGCTGATATAGTTCGCCTTCAAATCCGAACTTAGTACGTTGATATTCTTTAGCAGCTTTTTCTTTTTCTAAAATTTCGTTTTCACGACGCTTGCGCATATCTCCAGTCAGTAAAACCTGATCTCCCTGGTAAGTTTTGTATAAGCGTTCGATTTCACCCATACGGTTATCAACTTCTTTTTGCCATTGTTGCGATAAGGCATCCAACTGCTTTTGCGACGAATTGTATTCGGGTATATGCTTTAAGATATACTCGGTATCTACATAAGCAAAACGCTGTGCATAGGTGGATACCGATGCAAATAACATGAATGATAATAAAAAGGTTAGTTTTTTCATTGCAGTAAAATTAAGTGTGTGTGTTTATAATTAACGATCTAATATGGTTAAAAATATTTTGTCGTAAAAATTAAAACTTAAAACCCACCATTTAATTGCTGTGCTATACTGAAGTGAAACTGCCCCTTACTCGATTGGATTCCGGGAATGGGATCAAAACCATAACCATAATCAATACCTAATAAACCAAATATTGGTAAGAATATTCTGGCACCAACACCAACAGAACGGTGAACGTTAAACGGACTAAAGTCTTTAAAACTATTCCAGGTATTACCCCCTTCTGCAAAGGTCAATAGAAATAATGTAGCCTGATCGCTATTTAATACAGGATACCTCAACTCCATAATATATTTATTAAAGATCGGACTTCCAGACGTACGTGCAATATTAGGATCCGAACCTTCAGGTATTACACTGTTGTTTTCATATCCACGCATGGCTATAACTTCAGAACCTTGCAAAAAGTCAAAGCCCTGCATTCCATCACCACCTAATTTAAAACGCTCGAACGTTGAACGCTTTGCGTTACTATTAAATCTTCCTAAAAACCCGAATTGAGCTTGAGTCTTTAAAACCAACTTTCCATAAATACGCTGATACCATTGCGACTCAAATTTCCATTTATGATACTCTGTAAATTTGTTACGTTGTACATCGGTAGCAGTTGGATAATTTATATTGTTAAATAAGGAATAAGGAGGCGTTGCCTGAATCGTTAACCGGATATGAGAACCAGCTGTAGGATAAATTGGCGCATCAACCGAATTCCGACTTATTTCCTGAGTTAAGTTAGTATTGTAAGCAGTACCTGTTGAGAAGTCAAATCCCCGATAATTCTGCAATTTGTATTGCTGAAGGTTGATCGAGTGATTAATTCTGAAGTAATCATCAGGCCATTTTAAACGTCGCCCTAAACTGAAGGTTATACCGTTTAAACGGATGCGTGAGATCAAATCGTCTGTTGCTTCAATACCTCTGAAACGAAATTGATCCTGATTTGATGATAATGAAGTAAACGCACTAATTCCAAAATAGATTGGCTTTTTGCCGCCTAACCATGGTTCTGAAAAAGAAAAGCTATACGACTGATAAGATTTTCCGTTCGTCTGACCTCGTATACTCAATTTCTGTCCATCACCTTTAGGCAGTGGTCTCCATTGCTTAATATTAAAAAGATTTTTTGTAGAGAAATTATTGAAGGTTAGACCTAAAGTTCCAATTATCCTTCCTCCGCCAAAACCACCGGAAAGTTCTATTTGATCTGAGGGTCGCTCAGCCACACTATATTCAATATCAACCGTCCCATCAGCAGGATTTGGAGTAGGGTTTACGCCTGTTTTTTTCTCATCAAAATTACCAAGTGCCGCGATTTCCCGTGTTGTACGTACTACTGCCTCTTTATTAAACTTATCGCCAGGTTTTGTACGGATTTCACGTAGAACCACTCTGTCATTAGTAATATCATTACCCTTTAAAGTAACCTTATTAATTGTATAAAGCGGCCCCTCGTAAATACGCACTTCTAAATCAATCGTATCGCCATGAACCCGAGTTTGTACAGGATCTGCATTGAATGTGAGATAGCCATTATTCAAATACAAGGAGGAAACGTCTGCACCGTTTGGACTTCCGTTTATTTTTTTCTGAAGCTTTTCCTCGCTAAAAACATCGCCTTTAGCAATGGCAAGAATTTGATTTAAAGTGCTTGAGGAATAAACCGCATTTCCTGCGAATGAAACATTTCCAAAGTAATATCTCGGACCTTCGTGAATTTTCAAAGCAAGCTTGACTGTTCTATTTGGGTTCAGAATTAAGGTATCAGAAATAATCTCCGCATCCCGATAACCCTTTTCCTGCATTTTAGCGATAAGGCGAAGCTTATCCTCATCGTATTTTGTCTCTATAAATTTTGCAGAACGGAAAACGTTAAGGGTAGATTTTTCCTTAGTTTTTTTGAAAAGCTTTTTAAGTTCCTTATCCTTAAACTTAGAATTACCCGAAAAATCGATATCGCTAATTTTGGTTTTTTCATTCTTATCAACCGTGATGGTTAAAACCACATCATTTGTAAGGGTTGTATCACGTTTTTGATCGTACTTTATGTCTGTATATAGGTATCCTTTATCACTAAAATATTTTTTAATGATAGCGGTACTTGTGCTTAATAGGCCTTCGTTAACAACTTTACCTTTTCGATCAGTTAATTTTTCAGAGATATCATCCCTCTGACCCTTTTTCAATCCCTTTAATTCTATTCGGGCTAAACGCGGGCGTTCTTTAACATTGATATTAAAAAAGATACTGTCTTCACGGATATTGGTAATGCTAAGCTGAATATCGTCAAGTAAGCCTTGTGCCCATAAAAACTTTACAGCGTTGGCTGTAGCTTCGCCCGGAACTTCTATTCTTTCGCCTTTTGTTAACTTGGATATTTGAACCAGGATCTCTTTATCAAGATATTCTGTACCTGTAACCGTTGTTCCACCAATAACATATTCTTTTGGATTCAGGTAACTAACTTCATCAGAGCTGGTTGGTGCAGGACGGCGTTGTCCTGGCGATGCCGGGCGACCTATCTGAGCCATGGCAACAGTTCCAAATACAAGGAGGTATAATGTAATAAAAAGCTTGTTCATTTAATTTTTATGTGGTGCTAAATTAGCGCAATGACTTGTTAATTTTTGTTAAAAGGTAAATTTTTAACCTGCTCACTCGTCATCCCGAAACGGCGTTCGCGATTTTGATAGTCCAATATAGCCGCGAATAAATCTTCCCGACGGAAATCCGGCCAAAGCTTATCTGTGAAATATAGTTCAGCGTAGGCAAGCTGATATAGAAGATAATTACTTATTCGGTGCTCGCCGCTGGTACGAATCATCAGCTCCGGATCGGGAATGCCAACTGTTGTAAGCTGACTTGCAAAAAGAGTTTCATCAATATCTTCAGGATTTAATAATCCTTCTTTAATCTGTTCCCCTATCTTACGTGCTGCCTCCACAATCTCCCAACGGGAACTATAACTTAATGCCAGAGTTAAAGTGCAATTTGTATTACCTGAAGTTTTTTGGATAGCCTCTTGCAATTCTTTATAACACTTTGCCGGTAAGGCCTTTAGATTCCCGATAGCATTTAAACGTACACCATTTTCCATTAGTGTTTTGGTCTCCTTATTTATTGTCGATACCAAAAGCTCCATTAATGCGGTAACTTCGAATTTCGGTCGGTTCCAATTTTCGGTAGAAAATGCATATAAAGTAAGATATGGAACACCAGCTTCAACTGCCCCTTCAACAGTATCTCTTACAGATTTAACTCCGTTCTGGTGACCAAAAACACGTAGTTTACCTTTCTCTTTCGCCCAACGGCCGTTGCCATCCATAATAACAGCTATATGCTGAGGCAACTTAGTTTTATCAATCTGCTGAAGTAAACTCATCTTTATCAAGCCCAATAGGCTTTTGCGTTGGGGCTCAAAGGTAAGAAAATTAGCTAATTTGTATTAAGAGATAAATTAATAGAAAAGGCAGCCTGAAAGCCGACTAATTATCTACAACGGGGCATTTATAGGTAAAGAAAGTATAGGATATAGTAAAGCCTAAAAATAGATAAGTATCGTGCTTGCGGAAATCACCCCTTTGTGTCCCGTTTGAATGCTCTGTGATAGATCTGTCGGCAAGTGCTTGTCTTATTGACGCGTCAAATGTGTCTTTTGCAATTTCATCGGGCTGATAGGTTCTGCTAACATCATCCAGATAATCGGTATAAGCAGTACGGTAGCCAAGTTCTGCACCGAGCGTCCATTTACCGGAAAAATTATACTTAACGCCTGCTCCGTATGGAATGGTTAGAACAAGCTGCTTGTATGCACCTGCCTGACCCTCAGTTTTAAGGGCGGGAAGTTCGTAAACTATGTTACCAACTTTTGCCTTTGGGTTGAAAGAAACTACCCCGATACCTGCAAAAAGATAGGGAGAATATCTTCTTTTGCTAACCGATGGAATATAATTAAAGAAATTAAATTCGGTTTGGAGGCTTAACTCAGTGATGGGCGAAAAGAAACTCAGATTACGCGATTTATAATACTCGTTTTTCAATTCCGCATCAGATCCCTGAATTTCACCATGCATCCCGTTTAATTTAATTGACCAATATCCGTCGAGATGTTTTTTAACATGACCGCCAAATGCAACTTTATTAAGATGAAACGGATTAATCGGATTTAAATCTCCCATATATCCCGCAGTACCTACAAAGCCACCCAATTCTAACGTTTGCGATTTTGACTGGCCTGGTAATAAGAAGCTTAGGGCAAGAAGAAATACAGAAAGATTTAGATTCAGAAATTTTTGACGCTTTGCGTTCACCGATTCACTTGAATTTAATAAAAATGAAGCTTTTTTAATAATTACGCGTATCTATCCCCCAAAGCAACTTGTTCCTTAACGTAGATAAATAGCTTTCATTATTCAGACGAATAAGATTAAATTGAAAGCTGGCCTTTTTAACACTGAATTTCAGCGATGAGTCAATCACTTCCGTTCTCGAATCACAGGAAAGAAGGTATTTCGCGCTGCGGCCTTCGAGTTGAAACGACAAAGTATTTGAATCTGAAATAATTACCGGGCGCACATTTAAATTATGAGGAGAAACCGGTGTAATTACAAAATTTTCTGATCCCGGAAATACAATCGGACCACCGCAACTAAGCGAATAAGCCGTAGAACCTGTTGCCGTAGCCACAATCAAACCATCAGCCCAATAAGAATTTAAAAATTCTCCGTTAAGGTAAGCGTGTATCAGCATCATCGCAGAATTATCACGTCGATGGATAATGATATCATTCAAAGCAAAATTCTCATCAGCAAAAACACCGTTTTCAGATTCAATACTTATTAAATCGCGAGGATCAAGGGTGAATTGCTTGTTGACAAGGCGTTCTATTGCTGATAATATTTCGTCTTTATTAATGCTGGCTAAAAAACCTAAGCGTCCAAAGTTGATCCCGATCACGGGGATACCGGAATCTCTTACCAAGGTAACCGTATCAAGAATAGTCCCATCGCCGCCAAGGCTAATTAACACGTCAACCTGACCTTTTATGTCGTTATAGTTTCTAAATATCTGAAGCTTTTTAGGAAAGAAAACTTTGCCGGCTATAAATTGACTGAACTTATCATACAAAAAAGGCTCAATCCCAAACTTGATTAAACAGTCGAAAACCTGCTGTACATACGGGAGTGCAGTATTGCTAAATTCCCTGCCGTAGATTGCAATCTTCATTTTTCGAAATTAGAAACTTAGATAGTTCATTAACTGATCATAGCGATCAGAAGATCCGGCATCTGCTTTGAGATCATTATAAGTTGCCACCACCGTATAATCATACCTTAAAAAGGAAGCTACAATAGCTGACAAATCGTTGCGGTTAAGTTTCAACGTAACTTCCAGGCGGGTAGACTCAGGAAAAGAAGTAATATATGAACTCAATATTTGCGCATTGTTTGATTCAACAATTTGCGAGATATGAGATAGTGAGTTATCACGATTGTTTATTTCAATAACCAGAATGCCTCCCGGATCTTTCACTGAGGTCAGATCGGCAACGTATTCTACTATCGAATTTATTGATATCGAACCGAGGTAATTTTTGTTTTCATCAATAACAGGAACAAGACTAAGCCGCTTTTCGGCAAAAAGCCTGATCACATCGTAAATATGTTGTTCTTTAGTTACGCAAGCATTACTCACAGATAGCGTAACCGAACCCAAAGCAGAGGTATAATCCTGAAGTTCAATAAGATCAGTATCGGAAACTACACCCAAGAGCTGAAGTTCATTTACTATTGGAAGATGGCTAACACGAAACTCTGACATCCGGTCAAGAACTGTCTGAAGTGTATCAGACGTTTTTAACGGAGGTATCACATCGGATATAAGTTGTTGTGCAACCATATTTCTATTTTAGTAGTACACGCTCTAAAAACTTTTTAAGATAAGCATTAAATTCTTGTGGTTGTTCCATCATTGGCGCATGTCCGCACTTATCTATCCAATTTAACTCCGAATTTGGTAAAATGTTGTGAAATTCTGTGGCAACATCCGGAGGTGTTACTGTATCATTCTAGCCCCAGATCAGGCAAACGGGTATTGTAATTTTATGGATTTCCTTAGACATGTTATGTCTAATGGCTGATTTGGCCATTGCCAGAATTCGTATTACACGCCCTCTATCGTTAACGGTTGCAAACACTTCGTCGACTAATTCTTTTGTTGCAAACTCGGGGTCGTAAAAAGTAAGAGCTACCTTCTCCTTGATAAAATCATAGCTTTCTCTTCTCGGGAAGGTACCTCCAAAAGAGTTTTCATATAAACCCGAGCTTCCTGTTAAGATTAATGCTCTTACAAATTCGGGGTGACTTATTGTAAATATTAAGCCTACGTGTCCGCCTAATGAGTTACCGAGTAGGGTAACATTCTTCAGTTTCTTAAACTTTACAAACTTGTATAGAAATTTAGAAAGGCTGGTTACTCCGGTAGTAAGAAGCGGCAATTCATAAATAGGAAGTAACGGAATAATAATTTTGTATTGCGATTTAAACTCGTTTGTAACATCTTCCCAATTACTTAAAGCTCCGAATAGACCGTGAAGGAGCAAAATAACATCGCCTTCACCTTCTTCTATGTATTTATAACCGTTTTCTTCTTTTATAGTAAGAGCCATATATCTAAACAGCTGTTTAGTTGATTTTAATAGTTTGATTTACAATAATGCTGTGCAAGATAGCAAAGAACAATCACATTAATGATTAGGAGAGTAATTGCTTAACAATTTCAGAAATCAATTTACCATCGGCTTTTCCGGCCAACTGTTTATTGGCTAAAC
>JANMZB010000120.1:0-5598 GCA_031382725.1 Sphingobacteriaceae bacterium
TCCACCTCCTTCATGTAAATGTCGAGCTCCTTTTCGCTCATCCCGAGTAAACGGAAGGCAAAGGGCTTAATTAGTTTAAGATCGGAGGAAATGGAATCGCCAACGCCGGGGTACTGAATTTTAACAGCAAGCCTTTTACCGTTTAGTTCTGCCTGGTGAACCTGACCAATAGATGCCGCATTACTTGATTTGAGATTGAATTTATCAAAAACCTGCTCGGGGGATTTACCGAAAAACTTTCGAAAGGTTTGCACGATAAGCGGCCCCGAAAGTGGCGGAGCATTGTATTGAGATTGCGAGAACTGATTTACGTAAGCCTTTGGCAGGATGTTTTTATCCATGCTGAGCATTTGGGCAACTTTTAAGGCACTTCCTTTTAACTGACTTAGTGATTTATAGATATCAGCAGCGTTATCCTCATTCAATTCATCTTTGCTCAGGTTTGAATTGAATAGTTTTTTAGAGTAATGCTTTACATAATTGCCCCCGATTTTAAATCCGGTTTTCACGAATTGAGAAGATCGCTCTACCTTACTGGTGGGAATACTATTCTGTTCTTTCTCTGCCATTTTAGAAAGGCATTTTTATACCAGAATTTTTAAATAGAAACTTCCCATAATCAAATAAATCATCAACCGGAGAGCGTTGAAAAAGGTTGTAGGTTACGTTGACTCCTTTTTCAATTGCTTCGTCTGTTTTATCAAACCCTGCAGAAGTATCTTTTAGCCAGAAGTTAAGCACAAATCCGAACTGGATCCAAAGCGCATCTTTGTATTTATTTGCAAAGAACGGCCTGTCTATTAATTCCCCTGATTCGATTCCTTCCTGAATAATTTCGGCACTAAAAATCTCAAAGTCGGCTTTCAATCCTTCGAGTAAACGCTTTGAACCAATACTTTTTTCGGAATTCTTAAGGCTGAATGAAGCGAAGCTGCGTTTGCTTTTTAACAACTCAATAAAACTGTAAAATAAACTAAGTGCCTTTTCGCGGGATGAATACTGGACCCAAACTTCCTGTGCCTTAACCTGCGTAACTGTCTCGGTAAAAAATCCTGACCAAATACTTTGCTCAATGCTTTCAAATGAGCCAAAATGATTGTAAAATTCTTCCTCAGCAATATCATTTTCTTTTGCAAAAAGGTAAACGGTTTTGGGTTGTTCGCCATTGTTTAAAACGTAATGAAAATAGGCATCCTGAAGTTTCTGTTTAGTTTCCATAATTTGAACTTATTGAAAATGAAATCAAAACATATACGAGTGAATACTCGAGGGAGATTTTAATATGGTTGATTCCTTATTCAAATATCAGGATTATGAGATGCTAAAGAGAACGAAGAAAAAGAAAGGACTGAAATATGACATGGGGGCTTGAAGGGCAGGATAAATCGAGTGCAAGATCTAACTCAATGCTCGGGCAGTAAGGGGCAGTACTAGATCCAATAAAAGAAGAACCGGGAATTGAAATCAATCATCTTTTCATAAAGAGTTGTCTTCTCGTTGCTTTATCTGTAGCAAGGTATTTACCTACGAATTGCTTTTCTTTATTCAATTGCATCCAAAAGCTATCAATATTAGTTAGGGTATTAAATTTTGCTTTGTTCTGTTCAGATGTTTGAGGTTTCGTCTCAAAAATCAATGAGCGGGAGAGCTTTGTACTCTGCTCCATATTCGCCATCATCTCACGCAGTGGATTATCTTCGATTGTACCGAACTGCTTATTTTTATAAATTATGTATGCATTGTAGGATGCTACCACGGTAGAAAAAATTTTACTGCCTTCATCAAAAGAGTTTTTTGAGGCGAAGGACTGGAGATTCATTTTTAATAAAGTCTGATGTTTTCGTAACAGATCATTTTGAATGCCGGCTGCTTCCAATCTACGTAACTCAGCTGCGTTTTGTTGATTAAATGAAAGCTCGCTGTGTTGTTTCAAACTATCTTTATAATGAAAGGAAGCGTTATTAGCAGCAGGTTTTCCATCTGTAAATTCTTTATGAGTAAGCGGATACGATAGAAATTGGTACAAAGGATCAAACGGCATATGATCAGCAACAAAATCGGCAGGTAAAATTTTGTAAAACGCATTGTTAAACTTTCTTACAAACTGTTCATCTTTCACATAGCCTGCTCCCCAGGTAGGATCAAAAAGATACCATTCATCACCCAACGAAGCTGCTACCCACGCATGAGAAATGAGACTTACTCGACCTTGCTTTTTAGTATATCCCGGAACCACAATTGCATCAATCCCTACTCCTTTGCACAACTGAACAAACAACTCTGAATAACCCTGGCAAACCGCTTTGCGTGAAGCTAAAACATTAGACACCGTTTGCTTCGGATAGTTGTCAGGTCTTTTTTCCCTTGCCAAAAATGAGGCAACATCGTAATTGATATGGTTCGTTGTCCAAATATAGATGGCACGTATCCGGTCTGTGTCTGTTATGAATTGCCCTTTAATATATGAGCTCAATGCATCAACGGAAGTACAATTCGTACCTGGAATTGCGGCTGCACGGGTGTCTAAATCTGTACTTTGAGCATGGCCGTTTTGATGAATGCTGCAGATCAGCAGAAGAAAAAAAATTATTTTGATCATAACAGATGATAAATACCCAAAGATATATTAATTAAACCCAACGCGGACTATCTTTGAAGTTAGAGTAAACCTAAGCCAGAGACCGGCTGACCTTTGCCGCTTAAGAAAGTTTTTATGCAGACCTCGACTGATTTAACTCGAATGCGCTACGCTGACATTGCGCACTGTAAGGTTTAATGTGTTGCTAAGCTTGGTACCTAAAGTGCGTCAATCTTCCAGAAATGGCTTATAAACCCGAATTTCAGTAATTGGAACGTTTTTCATCTTCCCTTTAATTTTAAGCACATGCTCATTATTAGGCATTCCCTGAAACAGGGTAACAGGTTTCGTCATGGATGTTAAATCACTTGGCTTTGAAGCCAAAATATCTGAACTTATTGAATACGTTTTCCATTTTATTACATCACCCGGGTTCACAATGGATTTCATCACCACATGTGACCTTTTGAGGTGCCAGTCGCCGCCAGCATCTGCGTCACCGTTCTTAATTATCACTCTCCCTGATTTCGAGACAAAGTCTTTACTCGCTCGTCCTGAACCATCAGACCCGGTTTTAGACCCGCTGATACTAAATGCAAAATCTTCGTATGGAGCGGACACATCACTAAAAGCACAAGTCCACTCTTCGGAAACCCAGGGTGTAGTATGCCCGATATGTATCATTGCCGGAAGCGACCATGGCCAACCATCTCCTTTTGGGCTATATGGCCTGCTCATGAAATAGGTACCCTGGAACGAAGACGGCTTTTTATTATCAACACAAATTTTTAAACCTCCGCCAACTGTTGTATTTCCTCTAATTACGTCAATCTTGTTACCTATAAACGGAAGTAAAAGCTTATTTCCCTTAATGAAAACGTCTTTACCAACCACGTACGTAGTAGCTAAATTAAATTCATCGTGCTTGTATTGAGGCTTATAATGAAGATATGGCTTAATTAACTCTGCCATGAGGAAATTTCCGTGAGCATTTAAGTGCACGTCGTCCGACAGTAATTTCGATGGCTCATATTTATTATCATCCAAATACTTTTTCCATCCCCGACGAATCTGTATAAGCTCGCATTTATATTTTTCTGCAAAACCCGGCAAGATATTATAAGACATATCATCACTCCATTTATCGTCATTGGTATAATGATCGGTTTGAATTACAATCTCCGCAGCCGTTCTGCTTCGTATTGTTCTTATAATCTTTTCATAGGCATCGGAAGCACCATATACATGAAAAAGCACCAGATCCGGGTAGAAAGAACTCACATCCATTTCTACCGTTTTGCTTAATAATTGAGACGCAAAGCCGCCAATTGCCTTGTTTTCCATGATAATGTCCGCGTTCGGAAAACGGGAGATCAGGTCCCTCTTCACTTCCAGCCACCAGTCCTGCACACTTATCGATTGTCCGTAAACCAATATTTTTACAGTATTCCTTTTTTCGGGAGTGCTCGATTCAAGCAAATGCATCGTGCGCTGAATATACCGACCAGTATTTGCCGTATCAGGAACAGAAGGCAATTGATAGTTTTGGGCATAAATTCTGCCAACACCAATTAGGAGCAGTATTAATAGTAGCTTTTTCAATTTCGGAGTATAATTTTAAAGATATTAAGAATGGTTAGCCTGATAATGTAAAATTGATGATAGGTAGAGATACTATTGGGTAAAAGCTCTTTCAGTTTAAGACTCTCCGTTTGTTTGCTATACGAATACAATCATCTGTCATTTTGACAATCCCCACACTTTGGAACAAGCCTTGATAAACTGTCTGCAAAGAATTCGAAATCTGAAATACTATGCAAGAAAAAGGTACTATATCCATCCACACCGAGAACATTTTCCCGATAATTAAGAAGTTTTTATACTCTGATAACGAGATTTTCCTTCGTGAGTTAGTTTCTAATGCGGTTGATGCTTCTCAAAAAATTAAAAGATTATCCTCTCTTGGCCAATATCAGGGCGAGCTTGGCAATTTACAAGTTGAGGTGGCGTTTGACGAAGAAAAGAAAACCATTACCATTTCTGACAAAGGTTTGGGAATGACTGCCGAAGAGATCAAGAAATACATCAACCAAATAGCATTTTCGGGAGCTACAGAATTTGTTGAGAAATTTAAGGACGCCAAAGATGCAAATGAATTAATCGGAAAATTTGGTTTAGGCTTTTACTCCGCCTTTATGGTTGCTGACCAAGTTGAGATCCAGACATTATCTTTCCAGGATGGCGCTGAGGCGGCCCGCTGGATTTGCGATGGCAGCACTGAATTTGAGATTACTGAAGGCAGTCGTACAGAAAGAGGTACAGATATCATTCTTCATATAAATGCTGAGTCGGAAGAATTTTTAAGCAAACATAAACTACAGGAAATCCTTGATAAATATTGTCGCTTTCTGCCTGTTCCAATTAAGTTTGGCACTAAAACTGAGTCTGAACCTGATGGTGAAGATGAAGAAGGAAAAGCAAAATACACTTCGTTCGAGGTTGATAATATTATAAACAACACCAACCCAATCTGGACCAAGGCTCCTGCTGATTTGAAAGATGAGGATTACCTGGAATTCTACAAAGAATTATATCCCTTCTCTGAAGATCCCTTGTTTTGGATTCATCTGAATGTTGATTATCCCTTCAATTTAACCGGTGTGCTTTACTTCCCGAAGGTGAAAAACGATTTTGATTTCCAGAAGAATAAAATCAAGTTGTTTTCACGCCAGGTATTCATTACTGACGAAGTAAAAGATATCGTACCTGAATTCCTGATGTTGCTTCATGGTGTGATCGATTCTCCGGATATTCCATTGAACGTTTCGAGAAGCTTTTTACAGGCCGATAGTAATGTAAAAAAGATAAACAGCTATATCACCAAAAAGGTGGCTGATAAGTTAGCTGAACTGTTTAAAAAAGACCGTAAAGGTTTTGAAGACAAATGGGGCGACATCGGTGTTTTCGTTAAATACGGAATGATTAGCGAAGAAAAATTTCAGGAGAAAGCTAAAGATTTC
>JANMZB010000205.1:0-1954 GCA_031382725.1 Sphingobacteriaceae bacterium
GCCGTTTAATCTTACAGAAGAAAATATACAGGCCCGTTGTCGTGCCATTATTGTGATGGCTTTTTCAAATAAATTCGGATATATCTTATTGAACACATCGAACAAAAGTGAGTGCGCAGTTGGTTACGGAACCCTTTACGGGGATATGGCTGGTGCTATTGGTGTTTTAGGTGATGTTTACAAAACTCAGGTTTACGAGTTGTCGAATTACATTAATCGTGAACGAGAAGTTATTCCAATAAACAGTATTGTTAAGCCGCCTTCGGCGGAGTTGCGCCCCGGGCAAAAGGATAGCGACTCGCTGCCGGATTATGATATTCTTGATAAACTCCTTTATCAGTATATTGAATTAAAGAAAAGCTCCCGCCATATTATTACGCAAGGTTTTGATGAAGAGTTGGTAAGGAAAGTGATTGCGATGGTAAATAAGGCAGAATTTAAGCGCTATCAAACTCCACCAATTTTGCGGGTATCGCCAAAAGCTTTTGGCATGGGAAGAAGAATGCCTATTGTAGGGAAATATTTATCATAAGCATGATCTGTATTTAAATCGTATCTGATTAAAAATGATTTTAACCGATACGCACACACATCTTTATTACGAAAGAGATAGCGAAAAGCGAGCAGAATTAATGCAGCGCTGTTTCGAAAACAACGTTACCCGACTGTTTCTCCCAAATGTTGATTCTGAATCAATAGTTATGATCTCGGAATTGGTTTATGAATATCCTGAGAATTGTTTTGCGATGCTTGGCTTGCATCCATGCGATGTAAAGGGCGACTTTGAAACGCAGCTTGGTTTAATTAAGCAGGCTCAATCAAAAATTAAAATTTATGCCATCGGCGAAATCGGAATTGATCTTTATTGGGATAAAACAACTTTAGCGATTCAAAAGCAAGCTTTTCGGACGCAAATTATTTGGGCGAAAGAATTGAACTTGCCCATTGTGATTCATTGCAGAGATGCTTTTGACGAGGTTTACGAATTGCTCCTTTCCGAAAAGGATGAAAATTTAAGAGGCATATTTCATTGCTTTACCGGTACTATTGAGCAAGCACGGTTAATTATCAATTTGGGGTTTTATCTTGGAATTGGAGGAGTTGTAACCTATAAAAATTCCGGCCTTGATAAAGTGGTTCAGAATCTAGACTTAACCAATATCGTTCTTGAAACTGATTCACCTTATTTAACGCCAGTTCCCTATCGGGGAAAACCAAACGAAAGCAGTTATTTGAAGTTTATCGCACAAAAAGTCGCTGATATTAAAGAAATCTCACTTGAACAAGTAGCCGCAATTACCACGGAAAATTCAAAATTGATTTTTGGCATCTAAGAACGCCTTTCCTTTTATATCTTTAGGGAATTATCACACTTCAGATGACAAAGGTCTTAATTATTTACACCGGTGGAACTATTGGCATGGTTCAGGACAAGAGTACGGGTGTATTAAAGCCTTTAGACTTTGAACATATAACCGAAAACGTTCCTGAGCTTCAGCGACTTCCTTATCAAATTACTGTTCATTCTTTCGATGAGATCATCGATTCTTCGAACATGTCGCCAGTAATATGGATACAGCTGGCGGAATTAATTGAGACCAATTATGAATCATACGATGGTTTCGTAATCCTTCACGGATCCGACACCATGGCCTTTACCGCATCAGCATTAAGCTTTATGCTCGAAGGTTTAAACAAGCCCGTCATCTTCACAGGTTCGCAATTGCCGATTGGGGAAATTAGGACGGACGCTAAAGAAAACTTAATCACCGCTCTTGAAATTGCTTCTGCAAAGATGGCTAATGGAAAAGCCAGAGTTCCGGAGGTTTGTATTTATTTTGATTTTCAGCTTTTCCGTGGTAATCGCGCATTTAAATATAACTCAGCCAAATTTGAGGCATTCAGATCTCCTAATTATCCTGTCTTAGCAGAAGCAGGTGTACATTTGCGTTTT
>JANMZB010000343.1:0-1615 GCA_031382725.1 Sphingobacteriaceae bacterium
AACCACTCCGTACCCGTCGAAACGAACCTCGCGCCTACCCACACCTACGTACCCGTAGAAACGAACCTCGCGCCTACCAACACCCACGTACCCGTAGAAACGAACCTCGCGCCTCCCAACCACCACATACCCAGTGTCGTACGCATCGTACGACCCCACCATCCATCGTCACCCACCGCGATCCTCGCACCAAACAACGACCCCTTCCCAGAACCGCAGCGCCGCTCGTCCTGGGATCCTTCTTCCGCCAATATCCCATGGGGACCCCACCATGCCGTAAACACCCCGACTATTATTGAAGAATCCCAGCCACTCCATACCTTCCCGGCTACCCCACTCGAAACCATCCATACGAACCGCCGCTTCCGCCATCTCCGCCCACCCACCGACCTCCTGGCCCCTGAGATCCGTCGTTCCCGGCGCAACACTGCTCGCGACAAACTCAGCGATTCCCTCGCTAACGCCGTCGGTACATCGTTATTTTTCGTCACCAACACCCCGGTATGCCCATTCACAAAACCGGAAATCTCAGATGCCCCAATGTTAACCAACACATCACATGCCCCTCCTCTCTCCCGCCGCCAACTCGACCAACTCGAGTACGTCCAGGACATGGATTCCTTTGCGGACGCCGACGACCACGACCTTTCCCTCTGGACCCCAGCTCGGATTATTTCCCACCAGGAAACTTCCGCCCAACACCCACTCCTGTTTTACGTCGCCTGGGAATGGAATGATACACACGGCACTTGGATCGACGGTTTCGCCCTCCGCCTCCAAGCCCCTGATCTAATCATGACATACGTCCATCAGCATAACCTGCATCATCTCAACGACTTCACATGGATCGCTGACCAAACAGCACCCCATGCTCGCCTCGCCCATGTCTACAAAGCCAACACGGACCCCAAAGCCCCCAAATACAAATTCGGTGAAGAAGTACCACGTAGCGTTACGCATGCTCTCCTCCTCGACACTTAAAAAGGCCTTCCTTACGACGATAGCTGGCAATGTGCCATCGATAAAGAACTCAATCAATTACGCGAGTACCATACGTTCCGTCCCCTCCACCATGGGGAACGCTTATCCGGGTACCAGCGTATCCCCTACCACCTCGTGTTCGATGTCAAATTCGATTTACGCAAGAAAGCCCGACTTGTTGCCGGCGGAAACCATGCCGAACCTCCAAAGGAGGATATTTACTCAGGCGTCGTCGACCTCATGTCAGTCCGACTCGGTTTCATGATTGCTGCCATGAACCACCTCCAAGTCTGTGCTGCAGATATCGGCAACGCTTTTCTATACGGCAAAACCCGCGAAAAAGTCTATGTCCTTGCCGGCAAGGAATTTGGTCCACAGCCACATGCCTCTCATTATCCAAGGCGGATTGTATGGCCTCCGAAGCAGCAGTGCCCGGTTCCATGAACACCTCTCCACCAAACTTCGTGCCATGGGCTACCTCCCTTCCAAAGCAGACCCCGACTTATGGATGAAGCTCGTCGGCGACCACTATGAATACCTCGCCACCTATGTCGACGACGTCTTAAGCTTTTCCAAAGACCCCCTCGCCGTCATCGAAGCACTGAAAAATGATTACGTCCTCAAAGGTATTGGC
>JANMZB010000228.1:0-3028 GCA_031382725.1 Sphingobacteriaceae bacterium
GTACCGGTGTTACGGCAACATCAGAGCAAGCACAAGAGGTTCATGCTTTTATCCGCAAGGAGATTGAAAGCAAATACGGGTCGGACGTGGCACAAAATACCTCAATTTTATATGGAGGAAGCTGTAATCCTAAGAACGCTGCTGAACTATTTTCTCAACCAGATATTGATGGTGGATTGATCGGTGGCGCATCGTTAAAATCAAGAGATTTTACAGATATTGTTAAAGCCTTTAATTCTTAAGCTTGAATTATTTAGGATTTAATTTTACAATTCAGTCAAAAGAAGAATTTCATCGGGACCTGCTTATCAACGCCCTTGGCGAAGCAGGTTTCGATACTTTTGAAGAAACCCCTTCAGGTTTTGATGCATTTATAACTGAAGCTTCCTTTAATCAGGAAAGCTTTAACGAGGTAGCTTCTACTTATCAGGATATGTTCTCTTTCTCTTGGGAACAAAGCATCATCCCACAGAAAAATTGGAACGAGGTTTGGGAAAGCAATTTTGAACCTCTAATCATTCGGAATGAGTGCTACGTCCGCGCAACCTTCCATCAATCACAGCCGCAATATCAGTATGAAATTGTAATAGATCCCAAAATGTCTTTTGGTACCGGTCATCATCAAACCACTACAATGATGATGGAATTCATTTTGGAAGAAGATATGGCTGGCAAAACAGTGCTTGATATGGGCGCAGGAACAGGGATACTCGCTATATTGGCGGATAAAAGAGGTGCTGTTGACATTACCGCTATCGATTATGATCCGGTTTGTTATGAGAGCATGATCGAAAATTCAGCATTGAACAATACTGCGCCAATGCAGATCTTATGTGGCTCCAAAGAAGTCATCCCTGATAAGGTTTTTGACGTCATACTCGCAAATATCAATCGCAATATTTTAACAGATCAATTAGGCAGATACAATGAAGTTTTGGCCTCAAACGGCATTCTGTTTATGAGTGGCTTCTTTGAACATGACTTAATATTAATCAGAGAGTACTGTGAGCAACTAAACCTTCAATACATCACTCACAAAATTCTTGACGGTTGGTGCTCGGTAAAATTTTTGAGAAGCCATTAAGTCAAACTCTTTTTCCCTTATCTTGTTAAGATCAAGAACATTTAGTTTAAATTAATTTTAATGCGTTTACATTTAATTGCAATTGGCGGAAGCGCCATGCATAACATGGCTATTGCGCTGTCGCAACAAGGCCACGTCGTTACAGGTTCAGACGATGCGATCTACGAACCGTCACGTTCCAGGTTAGCCAAACACAACATTCTTCCGGCAGAAATGGGCTGGTTTCCTGAAAAGATTTCTGATGATATAGAAGCTGTTGTGCTGGGTATGCACGCACGTGCGGATAACCCCGAGTTGCTAAAAGCTAAAGATTTAGGTCTGAAAATTTACTCATATCCCGAGTATATTTACGAGCAATCAAAAGACAAAATTCGAGTTGTTATAGGCGGAAGCCATGGAAAGACAACCATAACGTCGATGATTTTACATGTTTTAAAAGCATGTAATAAGCAATTCGATTACCTGGTAGGAGCGCAGCTCGAGGGTTTTGAAACAATGGTACAAATAACGGATGCTCCGGTGATTATTATTGAAGGTGATGAGTATCTGTCTTCACCAATTGACAGGAGGCCGAAGTTTCATTTATATCACGCGAATATTGGCGTGATAAGTGGAATAGCCTGGGATCACATCAATGTATTTCCAACGTTCGATAACTACGTTGATCAGTTTAAAATATTTCTTCAAACGATTACACCAGGCGGAACTATTATTTACAATACAGAAGATAACATTGTTAAAGAAGTAGTCGAAAATTCGGCAGTTTCTTTAAATAAAGTGCCATATAAAACGGCCTTGAGTGCTACACAAAACGGTATTACATCGTTGCAGTTAGACGATAAAAGTGTACCATTACAGATTTTTGGTCAGCATAATCTTCAAAACTTAATGGCTGCTTTTAATGTCTGTATACAGCTAGGAATTAATGAAAATGACTTCTATAATGCGATAAGTACATTTAAAGGTGCGGCGAAAAGACTGGAATTACTTGGAAAAAACGAAACAACTGCAGTTTACAAAGACTTTGCGCACTCGCCTTCAAAGTTGAAGGCAACATTAAACGCAGTTAAGGATCAGTATCCTGATCGTGAATTAGTGGCGGTAATGGAACTTCATACGTTCAGCAGCTTAAATAAGGAGTTTCTTGAAGAATATAAGGGCTGTATGGATAATGCAGATACCGCAGTTGTATTTATTAACAGACGCACTTTTGAGCAGAAAAATATGGAGCCCTATTCAGAAAACGAGGTGAAAACGGCTTTTGATAACGATAAGTTAAATTTTTTCAATAAATCAGAAATATTGGTCGAATTTTTGAGTTATATTAATTATAAGAGTAAAAACTTGCTTCTTATGAGTTCGGGTGATTTCGGCGGTATTAATTTAAATATACTTGCAAATAAGGCCTTAACTGTTTAAATGATAAAAAATTTAAGGGTAAATGAAGACACTAGGTAAAAAGATCAGATTGTTAAGGCACCAGAAGGGATGGAGTCAGGAAGATGTAGCGAAGCGATTAGATATTTCTATTCCGGCATTCTCCAAAATAGAAACAGGTATTACAGATATTAATTTGTCCAGGTTAGAACAAATTTCGAAGTTATTTGAAATGACCGTTGTACAGTTACTTACATATAACGATACCGAGGAACAGGAAAAATATATATCTGAGTTGGAAACCATGACCAAGAAGTTGCAGGATAGAGAGGCAGAGGTTATTGATTTGCAAAAGAAGATTATTAATCTATTTGAAGAGCTTCGGCGAACAAAAGTTATTGCGTAAAACAAAAAAAAAGGCTTGAAATGAAGTGCCCCCAAAAAGTTAGACACTTATTGGGGGCATTTTCATGGAAAGAAGAATCAAGTTTAGTATTAAGTTCAAGGAAGATCTGGTTAAAGATTATCTTCAAGGCAGATCAACGTTAGTGCATCTTTGCAGTAAAT
>JANMZB010000233.1:0-6494 GCA_031382725.1 Sphingobacteriaceae bacterium
CTTACATTCGGTCAATCTTCAAATACATCAATAAGATCTAATCGTCTGGCTTTTGCCGATTCAGCATCGCTGGCGAGATGGCAACTAAGACGAGACTCCATACAACAACTTAAAGACTCTCTAAAGGCAGCCGGCGATTCGATTAGTATGGTTTACATAAAGAAACCAGATCCTAACCGGCCTAACCGTTTTCGGGATAGCCTCATTGAGCTGTATACAATTAGAAACGCAGATTTCCAGTCGTGGATCAAAAAGTTTCCGAAAAAATTTGACCCGTTTGATAAAGGAAATCCCCGGGCAAAAGGCGAATTATGGATTATTGCTTTTGTGGTTGTGCTACTATTCTGTTTTGCAGTATTGAAGAATGCATTTTCAAAAGAGCTATCGGCCATCATTCAGGCGTTTTATAGTAACCGGGTTTTAGGACAAATTAATAAAGAAGAGAAGTTTTTTAATTCCTGGCCTTTCATCTTTCTTTATCTCCTATTCGGTTTTATAATAGGCATGTTCTTATACCAATGTGGCAAATACTTCCAGCTATCTTATAGCTACAATGGGTTTGGATGGTTTATGCGACTTTCTATAATTGTTATCATAATGTTCACCGCAAAAATCCTGCTCCTTAGAATTTTAGGATTTTTGCTTGACGCTGCTAAAGTTGTAAAAGAATATGTTTCGATATTAATCTTGAGCTACTTTAATGCGGCGTTGATTTTCTTACCAATCGTTATAGCTTTTTGCCTTACACCCGCCAGATTTGCACCAGTATATATATATCTGTGTTTCATTTTAATAGCATGCATTTTTATAGTCCAATTTTTCAGGGCTGCATCAAATATTTTGTCGGGGTACAGGTTTCCCATTATATATTTAATTTTCTATCTTTGTGCCCTCGAAATTTGCCCATTATTAATTCTAATTAAAGCTCTTAGGTTTTAGAAGTATGCACTCAACAGATGCTAGAAAAACAAAGGTGAAAAGTATATTGGTTACACTACAAAAACCAGATACTGAAAAATCACCTTATTATGAATTGGCAAAGAAATTAAATATCAAAGTGGACTTCCGTTCTTTTATTCATGTAGAAGGAGTGCCGGCAAAGGAATTCAGAAAAGAAAAATTAAACTTCGCTGATTTTACTGCTGTAATATTTACCAGCAAAAATGCCATTGATCATTTCTTTAGAGTATGCGAAGAAATGCGGTATGATGTACCTGCAGAGATGAAATATTTTTGCTTATCAGAAACTATCGCGTTATACCTTCAAAAATATATTCAGTACAGAAAAAGAAAAATATTTTTCGGAAAGCAAACTGCCAGTGATTTAGCAGAAGTGCTTAAAAAGCATACTTCCGAATGTTTTTTATACCCATGCTCTGACGTATCTGCCGAAGAAACCCAAAAATTCCTCATTGAGAACGGCTATCAATTTACCCAAGCCGTTATGTTCCGAACCGTATGCAGTGATCTATCTGATCTTGCAAATGTTTTCTATGATGTGATCGTTTTTTTCAGTCCATCAAGCGTACAATCTTTGTATAAAAATTTCCCAACTTTCGAGCAAAATAATACCCGAATTGCTGCGTTTGGGGTTAGTACGCAAAAAGCTATTAGCGATAGAAATCTAATTGTTGATATTCCTGCCCCTACGCCTAGTGCTCCAAGCATGACAATGGCTATAGAGCAATATATCAAACAAGTGAATAAATAGTTCGCTATAGCTCGTCAAAAAAAACATAAAATCCAGTAACATTTTTTGGATGGCTTGCGTAACAGGAACTCTGAATGTCATGGACTATGAAATAAAACATGTTCTTTCATAAGTTTACTGTTTGGATAATGATATTTAATAAATAGATTTATTGTCGATAGTTCCAATCTTGAAAAATGGGTATGCCCTTAAATAGAATGAAAAAAATTTACATTATCGCTCTCTCAATTATGGCGGCTCTCTCCAGCGGATGCGGAAGAGGAGTAGGTGGTGAACTCATTGGCGTAAAGTCCAAAAACATCTCCACCAAAAAAGTTCCTTTAGGCATGGTTTACATACCTGCCGGTACATTCGTAATGGGACAAACCGATCAGGATATCACATTTGCCCAAATAGCTCAAAATAAACAAGTAACCGTTCAGGCCTTTTTTATGGATGAAACGGAGATCACAAATAGCAAATATCGCCAGTTTGTAAACTGGGTTAGAGATTCGATTGCTATTAAAGATTATCTTCAAGATCCCGCTTACCTAATAAAGCCTAAAAAAGGCACGCCAGATCCTAATACTCCTCAATATATCGACTGGAAAAAGGCCAAAACGGTTTGGAGCAATAAAAAAGGTGCGGCTGCAGGTAACGCAGCAAAATTACAAGCCATGTATTACCAGGGCGAAGACAAGATATTTGACAAAAATGAGATTGATGTACGTATTCTTAAATACAATTTCGCAATCATGAAATTCAGGGAGGCTGCAAACTTCCGTACTGATAAATCAAGAAAACGTTCAGATAATATTTTACGTGATACAGTAGCTATCTATCCGGATACACTTGTATGGCTTTCCGATTTTGCTTATGCTCAGAATGAACCTTTAACTCAAGGCTATTTTTCACACCCGGCTTTCAAGGATTATCCTGTTGTTGGAGTAACCTGGCGCCAGGCCCGTGCCTTTACCGTATGGCGTACCCGTTTATATTCAGCTTATGCGCATAGCAGAAAAATGCCAGAATATATCCGTGCAGATTACATGTTACCAACTGAAGCAGAATTTGAATTTGCTGCACGTGGTGGAAGAATTGGCAACGATTACCCTTGGGGTGGTCCTTATATCAGAAATGCTAAAGGTTGTTTAATGGCCAACTTTAAACCTGGTCGTGGTAATTACATTGATGATGGTGGCCCTTTTACCGTGAATGTTAAATCTTATTATCCAAATGATTTTGGTTTATATAATATGGCGGGTAATGTTTCAGAATGGACTTCATCTTCATTTGACGAATCTGCCTCAACTTTTACGCATGACTTGAACCCTACATTTAATTATGAAGCCAACGGAAGCGACCCTGAAGTATTAAAACGGAAAACTGTTCGAGGCGGCTCATGGAAAGACATTGGTTACTTCTTACAAAATTCTACCAGAAGCTTTGAATATCAGGACACTGCAAAATCTTATGTTGGCTTCCGTTGCGTAACGCACTTCCCAGGAAGAGACATAAGAGATAAACGACAATAACATCATCTCAAGCATCTAACACATCTATTAACAATCTCAAATCTTATTATGGCTGGTAAATCATCTTTCAAATTAGAGCCACTTCACACAGCAATTTCCTGGGGTGCAAGTGTGGTTATCATTGGTGCATTATTTAAAATCCTTCACCTTGGAGGTATCTGGGGAAATTACATGATTGGCGCAGGATTAGGCGTTGAAGCATTTTTGTTCTTTCTTACTGGTTTCTTTGCTCCAGAAAAAGATCCGGCGTGGGACAAGGTTTATCCTGAATTACGTGAAGACTTTGATGGAGAACTTCCAAAATCAACTGTACGTGCAAACGCAGCTTCGTCATCATCACCTTCTTCAACAGCAGCATTGGATAAGATGCTGGTAGATGCAAAAATTGGTCCTGAATTAATTGAAAGCTTAGGCACAGGTTTAAGAACTTTTGGCGATAAAGTTTCGACAATATCAACTATTGCCGATGCTTCTACTGCTACAAATGAGTTTACAGCTAAAATTAAAACGGCTGGTGATAGCTACGATAGATTAAGCACCTCTTTTGATAAAGCCTCAGCCAATCTACAGGAAATGGCCAATTCAAATATTGACTCAAAGGCATATCATGATCAGGTAAATAGCCTGGCCAGAAATCTTTCGGCATTAAATGCAGTTTACGAACTCGAATTACAAGACTCAAGCGCTCACTTAAAATCAATGAACAAATTTTACCAGAATCTTTCATTAACCATGCAAAACTTTAACGAGTCTATGGATGATTCTAAACAATTTAAAGAAGAAGTTAGTCGCCTTGCGAAAAATCTTTCTTCATTAAATGCTGTGTACGGAAACATGCTTTCTGCTATGAATCAGCCTCGTGTTTAATTAATTGTTTAATTGATCTTACAAAAATCTAAATAACGCATGGCTGGAGGTAAAGAATCTGCAAGGCAGAAGATGATTAATATCATGTATTTGGTATTACTCGCAATGCTTGCATTGAATGTTTCCGATACAATATTAAATGCCTTTAAAAATATTAACGATAGTTTGATGGTATCCTCATCAAACGTCGAATCAAGTGTTGATCAGTTAATGACATCATTTGAGAATACTAAATTAAAGGAACAGCCCGACAGGGCAAGACCTGTATTCGAAAAGGCAAAAAAAGCGAGGGCGATTGGTGAAGAATTAAGTAAATATATTGATGACCTTAAAAATCAGTTTACAAAAGCTGGTCATGGTATTGATCCTGAAACAGGCGATTTAGTTGAACGCTCTAATTTAGATATTGCTACAGGGATTATGATTAATAAACAAGAAGGCCAAAAATTGAAGCTCAAAATTAATCAAACACGCGAACAACTTATTGCCTTGGTTGACCCTAAGGACAGAGGTGGGCTAACCTTCTCTTTGGAAGCGAAAGATCCTGAAAAAAGGCTTGAGGGCGTAAGAAAAAATTGGGAAGAATTAAACTTTGGTGAAGGAACGCCGTTAACTGCAGCAATGACCATTTTAAGTAAAATACAAACAGATGTTAAGAATGCTGAATCTGATGTAATAAAACGTCTTTTAGGAAATCTTGATAAAGCTCCTGTGATTCTTGATAAGTTCTCTGCGGTAGCTGTGGCACCATCATCATACATTATCCAGGGCCAGCCTTACACTGCTCAGGTATTTTTAACAGCTTATGATTCTCAAGCAAGTCCTCAAATAACTGTTAACGGTTCAAACATCTCTGTAAAGGAGGGAAAAGGAATGTACTCAGTATCAACAAGTCGTGAAGGTATGTTTTCTTATAAGGGATCTATTACGGTAAAACAAGCTGATGGCACATTTAAATCATATCCTCTGCCAGAGCAAAAATACCAGGTATCCCGCCCATCTGCGGTAGTATCGCCAACTAAAATGAATGTATTTTATATTGGTGTGCCTAATCCGGTTTCTATTTCAGCTCCGGGTATACCAAAGGAAAGTTTACGCATTAGTATGAACGGTGGAAGTATTTCTGGTTCTAATGGAACTTATACAGTTAAGGTGAGTTCGGCAGGTACTGCCAGGGTAAATGTTGCCGCAGAAATAAATGGAAAAATACAGAACATTGGTACCCAGGAATTCCGTATAAAACGTATCCCCGATCCGATACCGCAATTTGCAGGTAAAACGAGCGGAGCACTTAGTTCAGTTCAGATAAAAAGCCAGAACACGGTTTACGCTAAACTAAACGGGTTTGAATTTGACGCAGTTTTTAACGTTACCGGTTTCAATTTATTAATAGCAAAACCGCGTGCAGATGTAATTTTATTAAAAGCATCTGGTAACGATTTAACACCTGACATGCGTAAAGCAATGAATACTGTAGCGCCAGGCACAAGGGTGATATTTGACAATATTGAGGCTGTAGGGCCAGATGGAAGCAAACGTGCAATTGGTTCCATCGTGTTAACCGCTAATTAATAGTATTATGAAAAAGTTTTTTTTACTGGTATTATGCTTTGTGGGGAGTGTAAGTCTTTTTGCCCAGCTTCCCAATTATAACAATTCTACCAAGCCGGTAGAAAAGCAAAAGCCTTTAGACGGGCATTACAAAAAAACCGATCTGAACAGTGCAACAGTTACTCCTTATGCGAATTTAAGGGAATCTGATGTAATGTTTGCAAAACGTGTGTACAGAGAGATCGATCTTCGTGAGAAGATGAATCGCATTTATGCTTCTCCTAAAGCGCGTTTAATCGATATTATTATGGAAGGTGTTACGTCGGGAGAAATGACGGCCTATGCCCATCCGATTGGTGCTGATCCAAATATTAATGAGTTTACTACCATTTTAAAACCAGAAGAAGCAAAAGCTAAATTTGCCGATAGTGTAATTATTCAGCAATTTGATAAAAATGGTGATGCTACCGGGACCGGAGCAAAAGTTGCCGGAGAATTTAACCCGGATAGTATTGTTAAATTCCAAATTAAAGAAGATTGGATTTTTGACAAACAACGCTCCATTTATGAACCCAGAATTATTGGTATTGCTCCGATGGTTAAGGTTAAAGCAGCCGGACAAGATTTAGGTGAACAACCTGCTTTCTGGATCTATTTCCCTGAAGCCAGACAAACCTTTGTTACCAAAGAGGTGATGAGCAGAGCAAATGATGCTACGGGATTAAGCTATGATGATATTTTCATGAAGCGTATTTTCAGCAGTTATATTGTTAAGGTTTCTAATCCTGATGATTTACGGATTAAAGATTACGCGCAGGGAATTGATAAACTTTTTGAATCTGAAAGGATTA
>JANMZB010000253.1:0-2125 GCA_031382725.1 Sphingobacteriaceae bacterium
ATCGAGCAAAGATTGTTCGTCAAATTATCGATAACGAGGCTGAAAACCACAAGAAGATTAAGTTTCTTGTCGAAATTGGCGAAGGTCAATTTGATGAAATTCTCACATACAATATGCTCTCTGATATTGTTGAACAACAGCAAGAGCGTGAAGAAGAAGATCCCGACAACAAAGTATGGACGTTTGTTTCAATCAAGGATCATCAAGGTCCATTGAAAAATAGTCATCCAGACTACAAAGGATCTACGTTTAATGTCCTTATCCACTGGGAAGATGGCTCTGAAACATATGAACCACTTGATGTAATGATCAAAGATGATCCCGTTTCTTTGGCTAAATATGCTGAAGAAAACGATTTACTTGATACTCCTGGCTGGAAACGTCTGAAGTCTATTACATCCAATAAAACAAAGCTTAAACGCATGTTGCATCAGGCGAAACAGAAAAAGGGTCCTGTTTACCAATTCGGAATTCAAGTCCCTCGAAATGTCAAGGAAGCGTATGCACTGGATAGTAAGAATGGTAACACCAAATGGGGAGACGCAATGAAATCCGAAATCGACTCCCTCAATGAATTTAATACTTTTAAAGACCACGGAAAAGTACCTTATGTTGATGGGTTCAAGCGCATTGTCGTACATTTTGTATTTGCGGTGAAGCATGATCTACGTCACAAAGCTCGACTAGTGGCTGGTGGTCACCTTACCAATCCAACAACTGAAGGGTCCTATTCTGGTGTTGTCTCCTTGCGTAGTCTACGCATTGCTCTTGTATCTGCAGAGCTTAATGACCTACAAGTAATGGTTGGAGACGTATCCTCTGCATACCTTGAGGCATATACACAAGAAAAGGTCTGCTTCATAGCTGGACCAGAGTTTGGTAGTCTTGAAGGTCACCTTCTTGTAATTGAGCGCGCCTTGTATGGGCTACGCTCTTCTGGAGCACGCTGGCATGATCGCTTTGCGGATACCCTTCGTGATATGGGATATTCACCATGCAGAGCAGATCCTGATGTGTGGTTAAAAGACTGTGACACACACTACGAGTATGTGTGTGTATATGTTGATGATCTTATGGCTATTGGTAAGAATCCAAAGGAGTTCTTTAACACTTTGACCGAAAAGCATCAGTATCAGCTAAAAGGTGTAGGACCACCAACATATCATCTAGGTGGTGATTTTTTCCGTGACCGTGATGGTACACTTGCATGGGGCACATCTTCTTATGTGAAGAAGATGCTCATTAACTATGAGCATATGTTTGGAGAGAAACCAAAGGAATACTCTTCTCCCATGCTGGAAAAGGATCATCCAGAACTGGATTTGACTCCAGAGCTTGATGAAACTGGTATCAAGCAATATCAGTCATTAATTGGTGCATTACAGTGGCTGGTCACGCTAGGTCGATTCGACATCCAAATTGGTGTTGCTACCATGGGGAGCTACCGTGTTGCTCCTCGCATTGGGCACCTAGATCGACTCAAACGCATGTATGGATACATCAAACGCCACCCAGATGGTGCCGTTCGTTTCCGTGTTCGAATTCCAGACCATGAAAGTCAAGGAACTCCTGTTAAGTATGATTGGAGTCAAGCAGTATATGGTGACATCAAAGAAGAGTTGCCATATGACATGCCAACCCCAAAGGGAAAGGTGATGAGAACAACAACTTATAAAGATGCAAATCTCATGCATGATCTAGTTACTGGTCGCTCGATGTCTGGTATTCTTCATTTTCTCAACCAGACTCCCATTCAATGGTTTGCAAAGAAGCAAAATACTGTGGAGACTGCAACATATGGCTCTGAATTCATGGTTGCTCGTCAAGCCACTGAGCAGATTATTGATCTACGCTACACTCTACGCATGATGGGAATTCCCATTGATGGGCCTGCTTGGTTATTTGGTGACAATCAAAGTGTGGTAACTTCATCCACTATTCCACAGTCAACCTTAAATAAACGTCACAATGCTCTTTCTTATCACCGTGTTCGGGAAAATATTGCAGCTGGAGTAATCCATTTTATGCATATTGCAGGTAAAACAAATCCAAGTGATGTACTTACTAAGTACCTTGGATGGAGCAAGTTTTGGCCTCTTGTTCAACCAATACTATTTTGGACTGG
>JANMZB010000263.1:0-7318 GCA_031382725.1 Sphingobacteriaceae bacterium
CCGGAAAGATGGGCCATGAGGTAATTATGAGCCCGCTAACCTATACCTATATTGATTACATGCAGGGAGATGTGGCGATCGAACCTAAAATTTATGCCTCTTTACGTCTGAGTAAATCTTACCAATTCGATCCTGCAACAGGGATTCCTGATGCTAGTTTTATAAAAGGCGGACAGGCAAACCTATGGACAGAAAATGTGTATAATATGCGCCACGCAGAATATATGACCTGGCCACGGGGACTGGCTATTGCCGAATCTGTTTGGTCGCCCTTGCACAAAAAGAATTGGAATAACTTCTACAGCAAGGTTGAAGATCATTTTAAACGATTCGACATTGCCGAAGTTAAATACGCTCCAAGTATGTACGATCCGATATTTCTGGCTACCGGAACCACCAATGCATTAATGGTGGAGCTGAGTACGGAAATTCCGGGCTTAAATATCCATTACTCATTCGATAACTCTTTCCCAGATCAGTTTTATCCTAAGTATTCAACACCTCTTGTAGTACCTAAGGATGCTGTTTTTTTAAAGGTGATAACCTACCGTGATAACAAGCCGATAGGCCGTATGATAACTATGCCAATCAGTGAGTTGAAAGGGAGGTTGAGGAAGAAGCAGTAATAGTGCGAAGTGTGTTAATAAAGTACCCCATAAAGATACCTACATGTTTTACACAAATAGTCTTGGGAAGATACACATGGTCTCATATCTCAAGTCTCATATCTCAAATCTTTCTTAAATGAAAATCTCCACTTATAATGTAAACGGCATCAATGGTCGTCTGCCGGTTCTGCTTCGTTGGCTAAAAGAAACCACGCCCGATATTGTTTGCCTGCAAGAACTCAAAGCTCCGCAAGAAAAGTTTCCTTTAGAAGCGATTCAGCAAGCAGGTTATACAGCCATCTGGCACGGCCAAAAAAGCTGGAATGGCGTTGCGATTCTATCACGAAGTGGCAAGATAAAAGAGATTAATAAAACCCTTCCCGGGGATGAAGAAGATGTTCAAAGCCGGTATATCGAAGCTATCGCAGATGGTATTCGCGTAGCTTGTTTGTATTTACCAAACGGAAATCCCGCTCCCGGCCCTAAGTTCGATTATAAGATGGGCTGGTTTAAGCGTCTTCAACAACACGCACTTGAGCTTCTAGCACTTGATGAGCCTGTGGTGATGGTGGGCGATTATAACGTAATGCCAACAGAACTTGATGTTTATAAACCCGAACGCTGGGTTGAGGACGCACTATTTCGCCCTGAAGTAAGAGCTGCTTTTAAAGAACTCATAGATCAGGGCTGGACGGACGCGATACGAACACTTTACCCGAATGAAACGATATACACCTTCTTTGATTATTTCAGAAACGCTTATGGACGTAATGCAGGTTTACGGATAGATCATTTTTTATTGAGTCCGCAGCTAAAAGATCGGCTTGCCGCTGGCGGTGTTGACCGTGATGTTCGTGGCTGGGAAAAAACCAGCGATCATGCGCCGGTGTGGATCCAATTGACGTAGTAGTAGGGATGATTCATGAATCATCCCTTGGAAACAATATCGCCAGGAGGGGATGATTCATGAATCATCCTTACATGAATCATCCCTACAGATATGCCGCCAGAATTGTATCTTTGCCGATTATTAAAAAGGATAACGAATTTAATTGCTTCGTTTTAAAGTGTAGATTAAGAATAAATGAAAAAGATTGTAGAATACAGGAAGCTATTGGCTGTAAACGAAGCATCGGACTTACAAGAATTAAAACAAGCATACCGTGCCTTAATGAAAAGCTGGCATCCTGATAAGTTTCAAGACAGCCCGGAAGATAAGCTTGCGGCAGAAGAAAAAAGTAAGACTATTATTGAGGCGTACCACTTTTTAGTGAGTATCGCTCCCGAAACCAGGAGCCAGTCTTTTGCAGATTATACCATTACAACTACCACTTCGGCTATAGCTGATTTTGAATACAAATCTCAGGTACTAAAAATCAGTTTTATGGATGGTAACGAGTACGAGTATTTCGATGTGCCTAAGGCTATTTATGTAAAACTTGTTAATGCCGATTCGCCAGGAAGATTTGCCCGCAGACATATTTACAATGCTTACGTTTACAGAAGTACCAGCAAGCTGGCTGCTACGGTTTAAGTAATACAGAAATATAAACGGCTGCTTTCATTTTTGAAGCAGCCGTTTTTTAATTAAATGCGTAGGGATGATTCATGAATTATCCCTACTTCTCAGGATTCCCAACTCAAGTCCCCTTAATTCAGCCAATCCTCTTAAGCGGCCAATGGCAGAATATCCCGGATTAGTTTTTTTATTCAAATCATCCAGCATTTTATGCCCGTGATCAGGTCTGAAAGGCATTCTCAAATCTTCACGGCCGGTTTCTTTTCTCTTTTTTTGTTCAGCTAGCAATGCTTTCATCACCGCGTACATATCAACATCACCATCTAAATGATCGGCTTCGTGGAAGTTGCCGTCAGCGTCTCTTCTGGTGCTGCGTAAATGGATAAAATGAATTCGGTCGCCTAAACGTTCAACCATTCCGGGCAGATCATTGTCAGCTCTCACACCAAAGGATCCTGTACAAAAGGTAAGTCCACTATTGTGGGATGGCACAGCTGAATATAGTTCTTCAATATCTTTCTCTGTACTTACAACTCTAGGCAAGCCTAAAATAGGAAATGGCGGATCATCCGGATGGATGCACATCAACACACCAGCTTCTTCCGCTGCCGGAACAACTTCATTCAAAAATTGAAATAAATTGGCTTTTAACTCTTTTGGGCCAACGCTATTGTATGTTGCAAGTACTTTAAGAAACTCCTCTAGTGTATATCCTTCTTCAGAACCAGGGAGACCGGCAATGATGTTTTTTATCAAAAGAGCCTTTTTCTCGTCCGATAAATTCTCGAAATATTTCTGTGCTTTTTCTTTTTGTTCGGGGCCGAAAAACTCTTCAGCACCTGGTCTTTTCAGAATATATAATTCAAACGCCGCAAATGCCGCGGCTTCAAAACGCAATGCTGTAGAACCGTCAGGCATTAAATAATCGAGATCAGTTCTTGTCCAGTCAAGAACCGGCATAAAGTTGTAACAAACGATATCGATACCAAAAGAACCGAGGTTAAGCAGCGATTGCTTGTAGTTATTGATGTATTCCTGGTAATTACCGGTACGCTTTTTTATGTCTTCATGAACAGGAACGCTTTCTACAACCGACCATGTTAAGCCCGCCTGCTCAATTTCTTTTTTCCGTTTTAAAATTTCTTCCTTCGTCCATACTTGTCCGTTAGGAACATGATGCAGCGCAGTAACCACACCTGTTGCGCCAGCTTGTTTTATATCGGAAAGGGAAACAGGATCGTTAGGACCATACCATCTCCATGTTTGTTCTAAGGCCATATTACTATGCTATTGATTTAAATTAATTATTCATCATCCGCAGGAATGCAGAAAGACGGTCTTTCATTTGTCGGCGGTCGACAATAAAGTCGAGGAAGCCGTGTTCCAAAACAAATTCTGAAGTTTGGAAGCCCTTTGGTAAGTCTTTCTTGATGGTTTCTTTAATAACCCGCGGACCAGCAAAACCTATTAACGCTCCCGGCTCTGCAATATTAACATCGCCAAGCATGGCGTAAGATGCCGTAACGCCACCAGTAGTCGGGTCGGTTAGTAATGAGATATAAGGGATTTTTGCTTTGCTTAATAAGGCAAGTTTTGCTGATGTTTTTGCCATTTGCATCAAAGAAAATGCAGCTTCCATCATTCTGGCTCCGCCAGATTTGGAGATCATTAAAAAAGGAATTTTATGTTCGATGCAATAGTCGATTGATCGCGCTATCTTTTCTCCCACAACAGAACCCATCGAACCACCAATAAAATTGAAATCCATACAGGCAATCACTAAATCCTGCCCGTCGATTTTACCATGCGCAGAACGGATAGCATCAACTAGTCCGGTTTTTTTATTGCTTTCCTCAATTCGTTCGGTGTATTTTTTATTATCGTTAAAGTTTAAGGGATCGCCAGAGCGGAGGTTAGGATGAAGTTCGGTGAATTCCTGCTCGTCGAATAGAACAGAAAAATATTCTTTTGAACCGATGCGAAGGTGGTAATTGCAATAATGGCAAACGTATTTATTCTCTACTTGTTCGGCATAATGCAATGGCTTTTTACACTCAGGGCATTTGTTCCATATTCCGTCAGGAGTTTCTTTCTTTTCTTCGGTAGAAGTGATAATTCCTTTTTTCTCTCTTTTGAACCAAGCCATATTTTTACGGGAATAAGCGGTACAAATAAACGAATTTTTAAGATAACCCCTCGTATTTGTCAATCTTAATGGAATAATCATCAGAACATCACCTGCTTAAATATTTTTTTTTAATTTCGGCCTCTGTTATTATTATATAAATATGAATCTTAAAAATTACAAAGGCGTTTTATATGGCGATGCCGTTCAGCAATTATTCGAACAGGCAAAAAAGCATCAGTTTGCATTACCTGCAGTTAATGTTATTAATACAAACTCTATAAATGCAGTAATGGAAACAGCAAAGGCTGTTAATTCCCCTGTTATAATACAACTTTCGAATGGCGGTGCGCAGTTTTATGCAGGCAAGTCGCTTAATAACGAGAAGTTAGAAGCATGTATTTTGGGTGCTGTATCAGCTGCCAGACACGTTCATTTACTAGCCGAGCATTATGGTGTTGCGGTTATTCTGCATACTGATCACGCAGCTAAAAAGTTATTGCCTTGGATTGACGGTTTACTGGCTCATGGCGAACGTTTCCATCAGGCAACCGGTAAACCTTTATTTTCCTCTCACATGCTCGATCTTTCTGAAGAGTCGATCGAAGAGAACTTAGAAATCTCCAAATCCTATTTTGAGCGGATGAAGAAGTTGGGTATGACTCTTGAGATTGAATTAGGAGTTACAGGCGGCGAAGAAGACGGAGTGGATAACTCTGATATTGATAGCGCTAAGCTTTACACACAGCCTTCTGAGGTTGCTTACGCGTATAAAGAATTAAGTGAGGTTAGTCCGAGATTTACAATTGCAGCAGCTTTTGGAAACGTTCATGGCGTTTACAAACCAGGTAACGTGAAGCTTCAGCCGGTAATTCTTAAAAATTCGCAAGATCATATCCGCAGCGAATTTAATATCGCAGAAGAAAAGCCAATTAACTTCGTTTTCCACGGTGGTTCTGGTTCTAGCAAAGAAGAGATCAGAGAAGCAATTTCTTACGGTGCTATCAAAATGAATATTGATACCGATATGCAGTGGGCTTTCTGGGAAGGAATCAAAGATTTTTACCAATCGAAGGAAGCATATTTACAAGAACAAATTGGTAATCCGGAAGGGGCAGATTCTCCTAACAAAAAGTTTTATGATCCACGTGTTTGGTTACGTAAAGGCGAAGAGAATTTTGTTAAACGTTTAACTCAGGCTTTTGAGGATTTGAATTGTATTAATGCAAATGAAAAATTATAATTAAGATTAAACATTGTAAAAAACGCCGAGTTCAAAAGATCCGGCGTTTTTTGTTTAGAATAATACTGTATTAAAACGACAAACTAAGCCTCAAGAAATAAACTATTGGACGAATTTTTTCTCATAGGATTTTTCATACTTGTATTTGTTGGACTTCCAATAGGACTTGGTTGTTTATTCTATTTTGTGCCTAAAAGACTTGGTTTTCCAAGGACAGGAAAATATCTTACAATAATTTTCGGACTTCTTATACTGGCAATCATTTTATTTACGGTTTTTGAAGACCAACTTTTTACAAAGAGCAACGCAAAGGAACTTGTAGAAGAACAACAGATTTTATTGTTAGACAAATTTGAACTGGCAGAAAACAAATCAATGTCAGCAATTGGCGACTATTATCACACTTTTACTTTAAAAATTTCAGCTTCAGATAAGGAAAGGGCAATATCAAAAATAAAGGATTCGGAAAATTTTAAGACAGTAAATAGTTCAATAGAAAGACTAATGTTTAAATCAACATCTGACAGATATTTTGGAAAAAAAGTTACAGGAAATTACGAGACTGAAAATTCTTTTGTTCGTGAATATTTTGAGCCAAGTGGACGTAAAGGATATTCACCGACTTTTAGAAGAATATCGATAAGTAAAATTAATAATGAACTTACATTTGAAGACATTGACTACTAGAAAACCCTTATAACATCGGTTGGGGCAATATAGGGTAAGTCTTTTCCATGTAATATCAGTTCAGGTTTTAACTTTATAATTTCTTTTGAACTTTTGTCCTAAAATCCGCTACATCACCAAACCAAAAAATCTGATATAACTAGTTTGGACTAATTAACACATTTAAACCTTTAGAATACCAAAGATGATAAACGTAACGAAAGCAATCGAAGAGAAGGAATTAAAATACGTTTATCATATCCGTACAAAAGTTTTTGTTGAAGAACAGCAATGCCCTCCCGAATTCGAGTGGGAGCATGAAGAAGAATCGATCCACTTTTTGGCTACTATAAATGGTGTTGCTTCCGGAACCGCCAGGTGGCGCAAAACTGCAGAAGGTTATAAATTACAGCGGTTTGCAGTTTTAAAAGAATTTAGGGGAAAAGGAATAGGGCTGGAATTGGTAAAGGCTGTTTGTAATGATCTTCCGGCGGAAGCCGAATATATTTACTTACATTCCCAAGTTCAGGCTTGTTCTTTATACGAAAAGTGTGGTTTTGAAAAAGAAGGACCTGAATTTGATGAAGTAGGAATACGACATTATAGAATGGTTCTCGATCCTAAACGAAGATCTTTTCCGAAAGATTAACTGCCTCGTAAAACTTTTCATTATCTAAGTTTAAATGCACATGTTGACTTTCTAAGTAGCGTATAATATTTTCAGTCGCAATATTACCAGTTAACTTATCCGAAGCCATAGGGCAGCCCCCAAAGCCTTTAATTGCCGAATCAAAACGTCGGCAACCATTCATAAACCCCGCCTCAACTTTCTTTTCCCAGGAATCGGGTGTACTATGCAGATGCAGGCCAAATTCAATAGCAGGAAAACGCTGGCTGATTGCTTTGTATAAAGAACCAACTTGTTCTGAGGTAGCGGTACCAACAGTATCAGACAGAGCGATAATTGAAATACCTTTTTTCGAGAGTACTGAAGTCCAATGTTCCACAATTTCCTCATTCCATTCATCCCCGTAAGGGTTGCCAAAAGCCATAGATAAATAAACCACTGCGGTTTTGCCTGATTTCGCGCAGGTATTTAAAAGTTCATCAACAGTTGCCAGTGAGGTGTTAATGTCGGTGTTCGTGTTTCGTTTTTG
>JANMZB010000279.1:0-1161 GCA_031382725.1 Sphingobacteriaceae bacterium
TGCCTCTGGCAGATCAGTGTTCGAGCCACAGACCAAAATGACGAATGGACATCAGTCAACGTCGTAACCCGGACAAGGATAGGAGAACTTTTTCAACGTTACAATAAATTCCTCCATGATACCTTGAAGGATCCTCAGCGGCAAATTGATGGGTTGACGGTACTACTTCGAATCCTACCAGCAGGACTACACGGAATCATTGATCCGAGATTCCTGGGACAACTTCCCCCGATGTACCAATGTATGATCTTGGGTATCAATCGTAAAGATAAGAAAGCATCCCTAGGACCACTATTGGATGATCTCGCGAAGGTCCAACCACCTGCAAAGGTACGCATACCACGAGAAGTACGAGCGTTGCTCCCTGATGTAAGTACCGAGGGGTTCCTCCGATCCAAACCGAAAAAGAAGAAGACGGCCATCCCAATCGACCCACTAGTGTGCGTCGCCCCAGCAAAGATGCCGCCCACCAGCGAGACCCCCACCCAGACTGTCATTGATTGTACTACATCCCCGGACGAACAGAAGGCCTGTGAGACGCCAAAGGACCAACCCGTCGACGAAAGAAAACCCGCAGCTATCGAATTACGCCTAGGAGCACGCAAGCGAATGTCCGAATCGTGCGAGGATTTGTTTGATGTATTTCAGAACCGAGCAAAAGAACGGAATACAGCCAAAAGACAACAATTCGACCGTTACCCGTAGGGAAACTTCAGATACCTCGCCTACTACCGGTTTACATGTACGATACACACTATATGTCTACGATTCCTCCATGTCGAAAATACCCAGTCCCTCCCATTCATCAGCCCCCATCTCTACAACTGCATAAAACCATACGATGAGCCTAGATATGCCTGACTGCATAAACCATTCACAATATTCACCTGAGGTAGCCTCTTATTGGTAGGTAAGACCCCCCAAATGGAAGACTCTTGAGGGGGTCCTACACTAAGGGGAGTAATGGGTAGAATCCGGGTCGGTAAAGGGACATAGTACGGTACCCCTACGGCACATGGGAAGTCAGTACGATTATTACTACGGTACCGGAACGTCGTACGAGTATGAGATAGGGTACTAGCCATAAGGTTAGGATATGGAGATATCCTAATATGGGACGTTGTACCAGATACTCGGATACTAAGAAAAGACCCCAACGGA
>JANMZB010000281.1:0-1051 GCA_031382725.1 Sphingobacteriaceae bacterium
CTTTACTACCGAGTCTACGTCGGTGTACAGAACTGAGTTAGCCTCTTTCCTACCGAGGGTACGTCGGTGAACAGAACTGAGTTAGCCTCTTTCCTACCGAGTCTACGTCGGTGTACCGAGTTGGGTTATCCTCTTTCCTACCGAGTCTACGTCAGTGTACAGAACTGGGTTAGCCTCTTTCCTACCGAGTCTAACTTGGCTACCCATATCACATCAATAATGTGTGTATGGTGCGAGGTCGGGGGTAGATCGGTTATATCCTGTTTCCTGGTAATCCTTACCGACCTTACGTGGTATCCTGTTTCTGATCGTGTTTATTTCCTTAGGTTCCACCCTTCACCCCCCCCCCACTCCCCTGTCGACGTGTCAGGGGTTTGGTTAACGTTTTTGGCGAGTATGCACTGGGCTGTGGGGAGGGTGCTGGAAGCGGATCGGGGTGGTGTGCTTGGGGTTCACTCCCCTCCTTCTTCTGTGGACGTGTCAGAGTTGGGTTTACCGGAAGGGGGTGCTTTCCGTTTGCGGGGGACCGGGGCAGTGAGGTCTGGGACAGAAAGGGGTGTGATGTCGGAAGGGGTTGGTGGGACGTGGAGGGGAATGGTGCCGGAAGATGGGAAGAGGATGAAAAGGGGCTTGCAGAAGTCCGGGAGAGGGATAGAGGCGTTAGTGGTTTCTTGGAGGGTTTGGAAGAAGGTCGGGAGGACCGTAGGTGGTATTCGGGGACCCGAGCTGAGGTCAGTGTTGTAGGGAGGTGCAAAGCGGTAGAGGGTCGACGGTGACAGGAAACCGAGGAGAGCGGGACTGAGGCGTGAGAACATAAATGCGACCCGGGTGGCTGGGGTTGTGCAGGTTGTTTTTCTTGTGGGTAAGGAATGTCCGGTAAGCCGTCATAGTGGTATCGAGGAGGTTGGGCGACGAGATGTAGTAGACGTGGGATGTTTGCTTGACGATTTTTAGCATTGCATAACGGATACATTCGAGTCCCATGATCAGGATGTGGTAGTGCTTTGGAAGCGATTGGGGTTGGTGGAGGCTGTCGAAGTATAAATGACCA
>JANMZB010000309.1:0-13029 GCA_031382725.1 Sphingobacteriaceae bacterium
ACAGTCACCATAATTACGCTACCCACATGGTACATCCCCCGGATGCAGTTTTCAATCGGAAACCGACAATATTATCGACACCCCCGGCATTTTTTGCCCTATTAATCCCTTTTCATCTTCCTATTACTCCAACGGAAAAGCCCGGAATACTCTCCGGGCTTTCGCAATTAATCATGTGATTCCAGGGGTTTTAAGTGCCCATCATGCCCGGCTCTTCCCCCGGGGGCGGGATTTCATCTCCCGGCCCCGTGGCCAGGCCGGTTTCCGTATCGAAAGGCCCATCCGCCATGTTCTCCACCCTGGCAAAAGAACCCTCCCCGCCCACTCTATCTATGTCCGACGCACCCACCAACGGAACCAGGTATCCCCGCGCCTTTTCGATTTTCTTAGCCACCGCTTTCGCCTTCCCCATCACCTCGATTTCCACCGGGCCGATGTTGAGGAAGCAGACATCGGCGTTCCTGCCCAGGTTGCGGACGCTATCCACTGTGGACAGGTTGATATTGATTACAACCCCATGCCTGTTCTTAAGTTGTATCGTTTCCATTCTCACCTACCTCCGGGGCGTGGCCCCTTTTTTCCGCCCAACTCGGGCGGGTGTTTCATTCCCAAAGTCATTTGCATTACCCGCTTGGCGCGCGTGTTCGCCTGGTTTGAATCGTATTCCTTGACGAAATCCTCCAGGATGAGGGCCGCCAAAGTGCTTTGCTTGGTCATATAGGTATCCACCGCGATTTCCCGGAGCCGCAAATACATCTTTTGCCGCGCCCCCCTGCAATCTACCCGGATTGCCGGCTGGGTTTCTGCATCCTTCCCCACCGCCCGCTTGAATTTGATAGGTGCCGCCATTTATCATTTCCCTTTCACGCGTATTGATTACGACGTAGTGATTATGTACAATTGTGACAGCCCACGGTCAAGGGCTTAACAGGGAGTCTCTTCTATGCCGGATGAATTGATTAGGTGGAATGATTTTTTAGGATACGTCAAAACCGCGATGCCTCTCACCGTCCAGTACGTCACCGACCACCAGGCAACCGCCCTGGTGCGGCTTCTCAATGCCGACTTTGAGTTACGTCCGAGTCCAGGCGGGGACGTGGACCTGTGGGGACCTCCCTTTGTTTTCGGGGTGGACCCATGAAGGATTGGACAGTTCGGTGCGGGTGCGCCTGCGGTTGCCAGCATCGCGTCCCCTTCATCGGGTACAAGTGCAGGACCTGCTGGAAATTTCATAAGCATATCAACATGGGGATCCCGAAATGAGTCTCAAGCAAGATCCGATTCTCAATTCCGTTTTTCTCTTCCTGGCCGAAGTTGAAATGGCCATCGACCGCGCGAAGGCGCTTTCCCGAAGCGGTCGCCATCGGGAATGCCGTCTCAGCCTGGCCGGGATTCAAGAAAAGATTCATAAGTTCAGCCCAGGCGAACGCGCCCACACCCACCAGACCGGCAGCCTACCTGCCGGGGATAAGGAATGAACCATGGAAATATTGCACGATCTGTTCTGTCTCCTGCTGGGCCTTGTCCTGGCCGGGCTCCTGGTGGGCATGCCTGCCCACCGCTCCCTGCGGTCCTACATGTTCCGATGCTGGAGCCTGTCCGTTTTGATTTGGTCCATCATCGCCGGTCTCACCATTTTCCACTGGGGTACATAATGAAATTGATGAATCTTGAATTTTCACGCGGATACAGCTACAAACTGGGAGAGGAACCGCCTTTGGTCGGGAAGGCCCTATTCAAGGATGAGCGGGACTCTGATATCACTTTGAAGCTGGACCAGGACCAGGCCGCGCGCATCATGGAGATTTGCCAGGAATCCCTGGCCCGGGAACTCAAGAGCGCATCCGAGGCCATGACCCAGAGCCTGAAAACCTCCATCGAGCTCCGGAAGAATACGAAGATCGGGGAAACCCTTCCGGAGTCCTGGTAATGCCACGACACGACCATCTACTTTCGGACCTGGTCCGCATTGAGAACCTTATCCGGGTCATTGGCCTACCACGCGAAGGTGCCGCCGTCGCCTTTGTCCCCATCACCCCCGCCGACTATTGGAGCCTGGTCACCGTGGCCAAGGTTGCCAACCTCACCATCCGCCGCGCCAGCACAAAGTGGAAAAAGAAGCCCCCCCGGTGACATTTAACGACATTGTATCAAGATGTATTTCGGACCGAAACCGAAAAGGCCGCTTTAGGCCCCGCGAGTACCTCACCGGCTACCGCCCGGACGGTTAAACGCGGAAGGGGCGGGGAGCAATCCCCGCCCCTTTTTTGTAATCGTTTTTCATGGATTACGTTTCGGCCTGGCCGAGCTGCAGCGCCGGCGGCCGCCTGGCGGAGCTCGATGCCGGCGGACCCACTTTTCCACGCCCGCCTATTCGAAAACAGGGTAACACGCATTCCCGGAAAACAGACTTTCGGAAGGCTTGGAAATTCCGTAATCGCCTTTTGGCGATTACTTTGCCCGCGGTTGCTTCAGCAAATCGAAGATGCCAAGAGGGTAAGGAAGCCACTTTGGAAGCGGCGGCGCGTGAAGTGATTTCCGGTAGTGCTAAGGAGGCCCCGAGGACGGGGCGAGGATTTCATGGAAGGCGCGCACCACGGAGGCGCGGTACTCATCCGAGACCCAGAACCATTGATTCACCCGGCTATTAAGCGAAGCCGTCTCTTGCGGGGTGGGGGTAATGCGGAAGTGGCTTTCGTTGTCCAGGTCTTCCCGAGCCGCCGCATAGGCCGTGCGGCCGGACGTCGTCGCATCATCGATCCAACCTTCCCAGGCGGCCAAGTCCCCTGGCCGGGATACAACGGACGAGGGTAGCTCAAGCACAATCGGAACTTCCGAAAAGCCCCCGCCCTCCAAGTAGTCGCGTCGACAAAAAGTGACGGGAGCCAATTCCCCAGTCTGTAGAAAATGAAATTTCGCGGCATTGATTGCCCCCCGTAACCGACGTGTTGCACCCTGGACCCGATTCAGGATTTGAAGCCGATGAGTCAGATGGGGTCCGGGCTCCCGGTTTGCGAAAACGGGTTTGGACCGCTCCATGAGCTCGGAGTACCGACTGGAGCGCCATCGAGCCTCGTATATGACAGGTTTTTCCTTGAGAGCATGTGCGCTCCCAGTAAAATCATCCCCGCCAACTCCCCTAAATGCTCCGTAGGTCTGAAAGAGCCGCCGCCCATAAGTAGCCGACTTAATTGCAATAAAGTCTTTGGCAAAGAGCGCTTCCGCGCCCGTTTCCGGCGCCGAGTCGAATTTCGTGGCATACTTCAATACCTCCCGTGACTGTTCATAAACACTATCCGCCATGGACCAATTTTCCAGCCTGGCCGCGTACGCCTTTTTCCCTTCACCTTGGTGGGGCTTGGGCTTGCGCCATTTGATGCGCTTGACATCGAGGCTGGTCGCGCGGCCATCGGTGGCCATGTGCCACTCCGTGGTAATCTTGGACGCGTTCCCCGTCCGGAGGGACTTCCGATCCGCCCTGGCCTTTGCCTTTTCCTCCGGGGACCACACCCGGAAATCCAGGTACTCGTCCGTGAAAAATAGCGCGTGGACGTGGCAATGCGGAAGCCCGGATCCGTCACCCCGCTTGATTTCGATTTTCGAGATCCCCGCCTTCACCTTGCCCCACTCCCCCGCCGACCTGGCCGCCGCCCGGCCCGTCCGCTTCTGGCCCATCTTCCGGAACGCCTGCCAGGACGAAAGCAACGCCTGCAAGTGATCCCGCCAGGCCGGGACGGGCGGAATGGTGGCCGTGACCAGGTAGGCATGCTTGTAGACCCTGGCCGCGTTTAGGATAGGCTCCCGGAAGCGCGCTTTGCGCCGGTCCTGGACCCGCGCCGCGCAGAAGGGGCAAATCGTGTGCTGGCCGCAGAAGTTGGCCGCATGGACCGCCGGAGCCCCGATTTCCCCGGTTCCACGGTCCACCATGGCCCGGAGCTCCACCACCGAGCCGCATCCGGTCATTTTCTTGAGGGTTCGGGTCAGATCCGCCCGAGTCAGCACGCCCTGGGCGAAGTCATGATCGTCAAAAACCGTCGCACGCTCCCTGTCCACCAGGCGGATCAGGTCAGAGGACCATTTTTTAAGCGCCTGGGGCCGAATTAGAGCCTCAGCAGGCCCATCGACCGCTTCGGGGTCCGGGGGAAGGGGTATGTCGGGAAACGTGTTATTCGTCACTTGGTGCCTTTTTCTTGCAAAAGGCCCGGCAACGCAGTATATTCACTCCCAGAGCGCTCCCTTTGACCGAGAACGCTACGCCCTGGAGGATGCCTTACCGCGCCCCAGGGCTTTTTTATTTCTTCTTTTTCGTCGTCCGGGTATTGAGCAGGATATCCATCGCCTTTTGCGTTTGCTCCGGGCCGAAATGCTGTTTCATTGCCTCCACCGCCTGGCCGAACTTCTCCTTATCGGAAAAGATGGTCTTCCACTCGTCGGATGAAATGATGATGGTCTTGACTGCCGCCCCTACCGGGCCGCCGCCCAGCAGGGAACCCAACCAGCCTTCGATTTTCGGGAGGAAGGGAGCAAGCCAGGCCGGCAAGCCATCCCCGCCGCCCGCCGCTTCCGCCTGGCCGTCCCCATCACCCTCGTCGTCTTCTTCCGCGCGCTCCAATTCCTTTTCGGCCTTGGCCGTGACCTTGTTCGACATGCGCAAATTGGATTCCATCGATTTTTCGACCACGCGTCCCGCCACTTCGTATGCCCTTTCCATTACGGAGGCCGGAGCCTCACCGCTTCCCGCTTTCATTACCGCCGCCATCCGTTCCATCATCTTGAGCGCCCGATCCTCTCCCTTTTCGATCAGGGCCAGGACTTCCATCGGGCCGAATGCGGCCGGGCCGGAAGGGGCGGGCGCGTACGTCGCGCCGGGAGAGGGAAGCTCCGCGGCCTTGCCCTTGCGCTGGGCTTCTTCGTACCGCGCCCGCCATTTCTCGGATATCACAATCGTCTCGGACAGGATGCCCTTATCCTCCCCCGTCGCATCGCGCCACTTCGCGATCCACATGTACCCTTCGGAACCCTTGGACACATCATTGGGGCCGTACTTGAGCGCGATCTCGTCATCTTCCGGGATGCGATTGGAGAACGTCTCCAAGGGATCGCGGCGGAGCTTTAGGCCGCCTTCCACGGACATGAGCTCATAGAGCCGCACTGTGATCCGCTTTTGGCCCAGGTCCACCGCCTTGCCCTTGAGATAGAACCTGATGCCGTCCGGAAGCGCTTCTATCCGCACATCCGATCCCAGCACCGCTTCCGAGCTCACGAAGTCCTTTTTCACGAAGCCCTGTATCGGGCGCTCCGGAGTATTCACACCTTCCATCTTATGCCTTCCCTTGCATTTTGTTCAGCAGCGCAAAACCAATGACCCCGATGCCGGCCATCGCAACCAGGCCGGAATACGTGGACACCTCGCGGGACAGGTTCCAATGGATATGGTACCCCTCCCCCGCCGAGGACTTTTCAAATTCGGAATACCCCGGCCAATTGGGCGCGACGAAAGCATTATAGACCTCCCGCGCCTCCGCTTCGGTCAAGAGCTTCCCCGTGGCGCGGTTCCGCAAGACCACGTCCTCAGCCAGGCCGTGCACGTGGGCGGAGTTGGCCGCGCCGCCGATTTGCTTGTTATGCTCCGCCGTCCGGATATCGGAGGTTACGACCAGGTCGAAGCTAGGAAGCCACTTCGCCGCGAACTGCTTGGACACGAAGCGCATGATCGTAAGGTTCAACTTTGTCGTCAGCGGATTGACCGGCGGCGGAATTTCTTTCTCATTCATCGAGCAACCTCCCTACAAAAATCCGCGCATGAGTCCGATTTAATGGACTGGATCGCGATGGTATTCCCCTTAATTATCGTAATCAACTCTTCCGTGAGGCGGACATTCTGGATGAGCGCCCACGCGAGGACAGCGCCAATCACTCCGGACTTCACAAGGGCTTGAATAATCGGCATCGGTATCCCAATCATACGATGCCTAAAACCCGACTTTCATCAACATCATGTCATTATCCCCGAAGATGCCCCAGCGCGGCGCGGCGAGCGTGCTATCCCACTGGATCGGGCGGTTGGCATTCCCCCAAGTAGGGTTATGGCCCGCCCCGCTCTTGTCCGTCCAATCGGTCGGGACAGGGTTTTGATTCATGTACCAAGTACTCGCGATGCCCGCCGCCGTGAGCGGGCTATTGCTGAATTGATTTCCTGCTTCCGTTCCCGCATCCGCATCGCTTAGATAGGCATCATACATTTGGACGCCGCGCAGCACCCCGTAAAGGGTTTCTTCACTCCCGCCAATCGAATTCGTGGACCAATCCGAGACGCCGAAGTAGTTCGCCGGGTTCCCGCCCGCAGGCGCGCCGATGGTTCCGCACTGGACAATCTCAAACGAGGGATTGTTCAGATAGTCCGGTATGAATCGATGCTCCCAGGAGCCGGCGCAATTCCCGGAAGCCTTCGGGCGCACGCGCCGAATCTGGACATACCATTCCCCCGGGGAAATGGCCACGCCCGGGGAAACGCCCGGCGTGGAGAGGTAATCATTACTTCCGCCGATGCCCGCGATTTCCCAGCAATGAAAAGTCCCGCCGCTCCCCGTGCCGGTCTGCCCAGAGCCCGCGCCATTGACAGAGCAATCGGTTCCCGGCCAGGGGTGCGTGCCGTAAGAGTAGGTCCCGAAATCCCAGCTACCCGTATTGGGCGCATGCCACATGACCGCATAATATCCGGTCTGCTGGTCAGGCTTGTACCGCCAGATCGCCGTATGCTCCGCGCGCGGAAGCATGCTCCCGCTTGCGGAGTCCCACAGGACCTGGACAAAGCTATTCGTCGCGAATATATCGTTTGCAACGTTCCACCACGATCCGGAAATCGAAACCGCCCGGACGCCCTGGGCGAAGAACAGGAGAGCAAACAGCAAGCTGCGGCAGGTAACACGCATATTACGACGCCGCCGGTTGGAGGTTGAAGGCATTGCCGACGAAATCCCACCTGTCCGCGACCTCATCATAGATGAACGAGTAATAGTTCACCGAATTCGGGCTAGTATTGATATCAGGGACATCGCCCTCCGGAAACCGGTACTTGTCCCCGAACACCAACGGATTCCCGCCCGTCGCGTCCTGCCGAATCCGGACCGTGAACCGCCGCCCAGAAGCCGAGTTAGTCGGATTGAGCAGGGTGGAAGGATCATCGAGGGTGGCGGTAAAGAAATCACTCAATGCCACATTGATGGCAATGCCCCCCGCCGTTTCCGTGATGGCGGCCGGGACCAGCTTCGAATACCGATATTGGACACCGCCCTGGACAATCGCCTGCAAGGCCTGGGTTGCCGCATCAGGCCCTAGAACCCACTCCCCCGCAACACTCACACTCCCAATCCTATCCGGCCCAGACCCGGCATTGAACTCAACGCCCTGGTCCTGCCCGCCGCCTATCTGCACCCAGTTGTCGGCACGGAGGGTGATGAGCTGCCTATTTACCCCGCCCCCATCATATTGGGAAATGCCGTTGGCATTCGCCAAGTTTATTCCGGCAGTGTTAATGATGCTTTGGATGTTTGTATTCCCCGTAAGGGTCGAGCCCACAGCCCGCACAAATGAACCGGTACCCGTGACAGCCGAGGACGTGAGCGCCTTGGAGCCGTCCACCAAGAGCACTTGGGAGGCGGTGACGCTGGAGAAGATGGGGGCAGGGGTGAAGGTATGAACACCGCTCCAGATCGGCACAATGGCCTGGGACAGGGCGGGAGCGCCATCGGAGCGCAATCCGGAGGTCAGGACGCCATTTACGGCCGTGAGCCCTATGGTGCCCGTAGGATTGGCCAGGGAGCCCCCCGAGGGAATGGCTTGCGTAGTGACCGCCCCATTCGCACCGGCAACCACCATGCGAGATCCCGTGCCGGCGAGAACTGGAAAAGTCAAAGAATCAATCGTCGTTCCGGTCCGGTCAACGAGCATGACATTGGTGAACGTATTATTCGCATCATTGAGCGCCCGCAGGCGCAACTGCTCACCACCCGCATTAAAATCCCACCAGCGATTATTAGCAGTCGCATCGGTTTCATTCCACGCAATGGATGGGGTTGTCGATGCGCTCACAATGCTGGAAGCAGTTCCGGCGCCAATGGCAGCAAAAGTGTGCATGTTGGTCCAGGTGGGCGCTATGGCCTGGGAGAGGGCGGGCGCACCATCCGAGCGCATGGCGGAGGTTAGCGCACCATTGACGGCCGCAAGCCCTATGGTGCCCGTGGGATTGGCCAGAGAGCCCCCGGCGGGAATGCTTTGCGTGGTGGCCGTGCCCGTAGGCCCTACGACTACCATCCGCGTTCCAGAGCCCACCAGGCCCGTATACGTAATCACTCCCGCAATCGTATCATCCAGGGTCGCCACGCCGCATTGCGCGGCCAGGCGGAACGGCGAGCTCGGCCGCTCCCACCGCCCCACCGCCGGAGCGCTATTCGGCACATAGACCGAGCAGGCCGCCGCCGCTTTCGTCGAGGCCGCAACCCAATTGACCAGGCCGCCGCCAGGATCGCCCACCGAGGTATACCCCATCACCTGGACCGCAGGATACGCCCCAGGCAAGAGCGCGCGGAGCGCCGCTATGTTCGCCACGGTCGGCGGAGACGGGGCGGCCTGCAGGCCGATGGACAGGGACAGAACCAGAAACAGCAAGCGACGCATGGAAACCCCTTATGGTGAAACGGAAATCAGCATATCCAAAGTGAACTGGCCCGCCGTCGCGGCATCGAGGCCCGCGCCCGTGGTCCGAGTCCACAGGAACAGGTCCGCCGGGTTCACATGATCCAATTGAATGAGCAGCGGGGACGTAACTTGCGCGACACCATCCCCAGGCACCGTAGCCAGCACATTGAGCGCCCCGGAGAAAAGAGTCTCATCCGCCGCCGTGCCGAAGGAAACCGTATAGGACGTGAGGTCCGGGCCGGCGAACTGCACCACGGGGGTAAGGATAAGGCCGTGGACCACCCCTTTCGCCTGGAGGTCATATATATTCCAGGATCCGCCGTCAGAATCCGTCGAGAAATCCGCATAGTCGAAAGTCCCGATTCGGAACCAGGCCGGGACAATAACGGGCGAGGTGGGCGGGAAATTCCCGCCGCCGCCGCCACCGGAGCCGCCGCCGAAACCACATTGGCAACCCATCAGTGGCCCCTTTCATTGGGATTCAAATACCGACGGATGAACGCCTGATCCGTCACTTGGTACATGGTGAAATTGACCTCCGCCAGGACAGGGTCAACCCCTACCATGCCGTCCACCTGGTTGATGATCCCGTTGAAAGAGATCAGGAGATTATCAGCATCGCGGAGCGTGCGGAAGTAGACCAACTGCTCAACCCCGTCCATGTAATTTACGCACTGGACCGGCTCCGGATAAATCGAGTCCGAGGACTCGAATTCCTTGTGCAAGCGGAAGTTCGGGAAGTTGGCCTGGGTATCCATGGACTCCAGCCAATCCGATTCCTTGACGTTCGCGTAGAATGAAATCGCTGCCAGCAGGTAAAGCGTGTTCGGCTGGAGCGCCATGAGCCTCACATTTTGGTTCCCGGCCTGGCCGAAGTCATATTGGCCCACCGCGAAAGGCGCGGAGAACCGGAGCACAGGGTAACGCACCCGTGACGCGTTCTCATTGAGCGGAATCCGGTCGATTATCGGCATCAGGTTCCCCCGAACATCGGGAGCGTATGCCCGATTTTAAAATGGTACTGGACCTCCATGACCTGGCCCGCCAACGCAGAAGGCAATCCCAGCATAGAGACCTTGAGAGCCACGCCGGTAATTGCCAGGCGGAGATTACCCCTATCCCGGGGAGCCCGCAGGAAAAGCCCATCCCCGGGAAACTCCAGACCATCACACAAGTTCGGAATCGCCACCGAGCTTCCCGCGAGCTCCGGAATCACGACCACGTTATCATCCTGGTCGATCCAATTGACTCCAAGGATATGAGTCCCCACCGCCTGGCCGAACCCGTAGGCGATGTAAGGGGATATCGCCATCAGGAGAATGTTATCTCCAGGATTGAAAAACAGATCGCCGAAGGCATTGATGAGGAAAACCGGATTCGACGGCGAGGTCACGGTAACCTGCAAAGGCGGAGCCTCCGCCGCAGTGAACCGCAAATCCCCCGCTTCCACCGGGCTCGACGTAATCACATCGAAAATCATCTCCCACCCATGCTTTCCCAGCCGCGAATGCCGTACAGGGTAATCGATATGAGACTCGGACCCGTCCCGACCAATGCGCCCTCAACCTCCAGCTTGATAGCGCTTCCGCCCGGATAGTGGATGTTGATCAGATTCGTCGCGTTCAAGCCAGGCGCACCCGCCGGGCTGGTCACCATGGGGAGCGAGACCGGATCGACATGGAAGGCGCGCCCATTCGCATCATAGAGCCGATACGAAAGGTCCGGAGTCGTCTGCACGGTTCCGCCCGTGGACGTGGTCCGCAGGTAATCCACAAGCAAGAACTTGAACATCCATCCCGCCCCAGGCGGAATAGTCTTGATGTAGTATTGCCGCGCCGCCGTGAGCGGATAAAACGCGTCCCCCAGCAAGTAGGGGCGGGGAGGCAGGGTAATCACTTTGACCCCCTTTTACTGCTGGCCTGGATTGTTTCCGAAATCCGGATATTCATCCGCGAGGATGCCGTAAAACTCTTCCGCCGTCCGGCACCGCTCCAGGGGGATGAGGAACCCCGTCCACACGAATTTGACCGTCCCCACGCCCGTGCCCGCCTTCCGCACGTCCGCGATGATTGCCCCCGTCGCCTCGTACAGGTAAGGCCACGGCAAGCCCTGTATGTGCAACTGCTGGGCCGGATCGCCCGCGATTCCGATGGTCCGGACGCGGCCCGGAGCCGCAATGGTGGCCAGGTCAATTTGACCATTGGACAATCCGATTTGATTCCCGCCGCTCTTGAACTGGGCCGAGAACCGGCACACGCCATCATCGGTTGCACTGCCGTCCGCGAGGGTATTGTACGTGATGGTCAAGAATTCCGACCAGAAATGGAAACCGGATTGCATCGCGACCTGGGCCAGGTCCGAGTAGGCTCCCTGGTTCGGCAGCGTGGACTGCAAAGCATACTGGAAAAAGCGCGCGTTCAACCTGGAAATCATGCGGGGGGTCAACATCTATGTTACTCCGGTTTTAAGGTGGCAAGGCGAAAAAAGACCCCGCTCCCCCCGGGGGAGAGGAACAGGGCGCGGACTACAGGGGAACGAGCCCCGCCGCAATTCCGGCTAATCGGCGCGCGCGCGTTCGCCGTCGATGATGAAGGTTAGGAAATCGTTATCCAGACCCGCCGCCGAGGCAACCAGGGGCTCCACCAGGATTTTCCAGTCCGTCAGGGCCTGGAGGACGATCGGTATCTCCAGGGTGAATACGCCGGTAAAGAGCGCATGGGGGGAACTGCTATTGATGGTCGCGGCAGGCGCGGACACCAACTGAGGTGAGCCGAAGAACATCCACAAGGGCAGGCGGAGCATGTCATCCTTGGAGTTGATATTCAGACGGAAGGTTGAAGTCCTCATATAATCGAGGATGGACACGATTTCCGCATCCGTGCGGACTTCACTCGCCACGTAACCCACAGTGATTTTGCGGAAGATCCACTTCTGAGAGGACGGAATAGACTCGGACTTCTCGATATTGGTATCCGCAAAGGTAAGCACAACGTTTTCCCGTTGCTGGCCCACCGCCGTGTTGAACAGCGTACGCGTACCCACAGCCAGAGAATTCAGCATCCGCATCCGGTCATAGACCGGGTACTGGAGCGATTCGCCGCCCAGGCCCCAAGTCCCCTGGTTAAGATTGATATCCCGATTGATGGAAGGGCGCCCGGAGAACATGTTGCGAGGCAGAAGGGGGACCCACGGAACCAGCTTTTTCATTTTCATTTCCTTGTTTGAAACCTTGTGAATCGACATCAAGAAAGACACGCAACCCGAACCAGAGGAACTAGAACGAAACGCCGCCCCACCCGCCGGAGCGGGAGGGAATCACGGACGAGTTACCGCCCATGCGCACACTGGCAGGCAAGCCCATGCCAGGCGCGCGCACGTTCGCGGGAACGCCCATGCTACCCGTCCGGATCAGGCGCTGTACCTGGGAAGGACTCAAGGTCGGGCGGCCCGAGCCCGGTCCCGCGAGGGGATCCAGCTTGAGAATCGCCTTGGACAAGCCGAACACGGACGCGATGACCGAACCCGCGCCCAGGCTCTTGATCCACTTCTTCTTACCGAAGAAGATGGCGGCCAGGCCCAATCCGCCTTGGATGGCGGACTTGGTCCCTTGGGACATTTCCTTGATTTTCGGGGTCTTGTTCACAATGAAGGACGTAGCCACGCCCCCCGCCGCCGCCGTCGCCGCCATAGTCAGCATTTGGATCGGCTTGGTCGCCATGGCAACCGAAGCCCTCCGGCCTGCGCGGCGGACCTTGTGTTTTACCGTGCGGGATTTCCTTCTTCTCTTTGCCATTTTGACACCTCCATGTTTGTGTTTCCGGGCCGGCACCCCAGACGCTTTGACGGTACGGGCGCGACGACGCTTCTTGTGCGCCGCCTTTTTCTTTGACGCGCCGCCGCCCTTTTCCTTACGATACGCCGCCCAAGCCTGCTTGAGCTTGCCCGGGAACCTCTTGAAATACGCTTTCGGCAATCCGGCCATATCGTCCTAACCTTTCTTTCCACGCCTACGCGTGGCCTTGTAAATCTTGGTCCCGTGGTAAATCCCGTAGATGACCGCCCCGCCCACGACCAGGAGCGCGGAATACTTGATGATGTTTGTGATAGGATCCGCCACGGGGGTAATCAATTCCTTGGCAGACTGTCCCACACCTTTCGCCACGGTCTTGAGGGACTCCAAGGGATGGTTGAGCGGGTCAACCTGGCCCTCCGCCGCTTTCGCCGCCGTCACCGGGTCCAGGAAGTACGCGCGGCCATTGGCCGCAACCTCATCCTCCAGCGCATTGAGCCACGCCGCGATCGTATTCTTGGGAATCCCGGTTTGCTTGTTCA
>JANMZB010000357.1:0-1113 GCA_031382725.1 Sphingobacteriaceae bacterium
TAGATAAAATAATTTTTTTTTGCTGTGCAACGCGGCAAATTTGCTTTTTTTCAGTACCGTGTGACCCAGAGAAATGTCTCACTTTCTATAAAGATTTGCTTTGTGAAATTTTTTTCAGCAAATCTATACGATTTGCTGAACACAATTTCCTCAGGTATTTTTCAGCAAATGTTCTGTCCGTAACCATGCCAGCTCACGACAATCAACCAAATAAATCTAGCGCTTTTAATGACAATGGGAATACAAATACCAATACGAGGGACATATTTTATGATCAATAACAATAATTAAATCACTGTTATCATCATGCTAATGCCTTAAATTCATTGGATTCTTTTAATATACAACAACCAGCCATCAAAGTCATCCGAAGAATCTTCATCTTCATTTTGCGTCACAACACTGTTTCGTGGTTGATTGCTTCCATAATTCTTCGTTTTTTGTAATTTTTTTCAAAAATCTAGTGCTACAATCATATGACAAAGACAAATATCGAAAAAATACTTTGTAAAAAGCAATCATGATATCAATATCTTCGTCATTGTCAAGGTTGATTGTTGTCGTTATTATAAAGTTTCAGGAGGTCGTAGAACAGTACAATAATCAGTACTTGTAGACCCACACAAACAGGTGAACAACATTCACCTGGTGTACTGAAATACCGGTACTTGAAATTACCGAACCGAAAATTTTGTGATTTTGTTGAACAGAGGAACAAGTACTGGAACATCTAAATGTACCAGTACCTGGGGTACCTACCGGCATTCAAATTTTGTCGTTCTGGGGTACAGTACCATGTATTGTACTTGTAGTGTTCTGGTAGTGTGATGATTCCTGATACAGTACGTGTACAAGAAATTCAGGTATAATCCGAGAGGAGGAATAGGAGAAATTCTACTAGACTCGAGCAGCGGTTAGCGTATAAATCAGTATACTACCGGTAGTAGTACGCTCGAGTATATTTTTTGGTGGAAATACAATAATTTACTTTTTTAGCGTTGCACACCAAATTGTTATCAAATTATTGTAAGTGCCGGAAAGAGTCCATGGGTACCGGATGACAGTTCTTTTCTGATGAATTACTGAAAATGACGTAATTTGCCTCATCAGCGT
>JANMZB010000358.1:0-1232 GCA_031382725.1 Sphingobacteriaceae bacterium
GCAGTATGTATTCGTGAAAATTACATATTTGACAGTAATTGTCAGCATGCATTGAATCTAAGTAAGGAAATGTTAGATGTGTCGTGTAATGGTGTTTTTTGTAAAATCCATACAGGATACTTATTTCATTCGTGCAAAAAAGAACGAAAATTAGTCGATCGTAGATTATTAATGGCGAGGTAAGTCACAAATACTGATTCACATCGATCGAATTTGTTGTATTACTAACGTATTGTTTCTAATTCGTTAAAATTGTGTTATGTTTCATCAGCCAACATGTCTAAAATTTGTTTATTATATTATAATTCATTCATGAATTCTTGTATTTTGATCGCTGTGAATATTCATTTGAATATACAATTTGAATATACAAGATTAATTCTGGATTAGTTGAGCGTCATTTTTGTCATAATTTAATTTGTTGACATATGATGTACAAGGTTCAGAGATTTGATTAGTTGAACATTACCGCCGTCTATATCGTATCTGTGTCCTTGACCTGTTACGTTAGTTAGATGACTAATTGGATGTACAAGGTCATTTTAAAAAAATTTTAAATTCAAATTGTATCATGAGAGTGAACACTCGCACGAAATATACAGGAAGGAAGTTAGGCATCGTACACGCCTTTGCTAGCAAAAAAAATTCATCCCAACGTACTCAAATTGCAAAACGTGCATTCGAAACAAGACAAAATTCGATTGTTGATGAAAGTTTTATTTGTAAATCTGTCGGAAAACACCGACGGACAATGTTTAATAAGAAAAGTAAAAAAATTGATATGTGGAATTGTCCTAATTTGTCAAGTGATATGAAACATAAAAATGTACGAACAATGGACTATTCGAAGCCTTCAAAGAATTCAATTGTCAAACCGAAACTCACATATTACAGTACCGGAATCAATGACTTGCTATTCAACAACTATATACATCATCATACAGTCAACATTAATGTATTGAATGTCTTCGCGAATCTACAGATCACAGACACTACATTTGGATCTAAGTACATGGAATCAATTAGCACGCCTATTTATATATTGGTGCCACGTAATAAGATTGTTGGCAACACAAGTAGTTCACATAAATATGTGCAGTGTTTGAGGAAAATATTGAAATGTTGCAACAAACGGAAGATTCGTGGTAAATCATGTACCGGAGTATCATCAAAATATGCAACAATGGGTGTACATTACAATCGTAATAAGCCCGGATTGAGCAACTCAAGTA
>JANMZB010000360.1:0-1698 GCA_031382725.1 Sphingobacteriaceae bacterium
ATTAAGTGGGGTATTTTTATTAATCCTTTTGATAGATTTATTTAAAACTAAAAAAAACGCTTCTTGTTAAATCAAACTATGGCTTACCAACCTTCAGCAGACCGCTACCAAAATATGGAATACCGCCGCTGCGGAAAAAGCGGCTTAAAGCTGCCCAGAATTTCTCTGGGTTTATGGCAAAATTTTGGAGACATTAACGTATTGGACAATAGCCGTAAAATTCTACAGTTAGCGTTCGACAGCGGAATTACCCACTTTGACCTGGCCAACAATTACGGGCAGCCTGCGGGTTCGGCAGAAGAGAACTTTGGCAAAATACTGCGAGAAGATTTTAGAGGCTACCGCGATGAATTAATCATCTCAAGCAAAGCAGGCTACAATATGTGGCCCGGACCTTACGGCGACTGGGGCTCAAAAAAATACCTGGTATCGAGCCTCGACCAAAGTTTAAAAAGAATGGGCCTGGATTATGTAGATATATTCTACCACCATCGCCCTGACCCAGAAACGCCACTTGAAGAAACCATGGGAGCTCTTGATTTGATAGTGCGACAAGGCAAGGCACTATACGCTGGCATCTCAAACTATAATGCGGAAGAAGCAGCTAAAGCAATACGAATCTTAAAAGAATTAGGCACCCCTTGTTTAATTCATCAGCCAAAATATTCGATGTTTGTTCGTAGCGCCGAAAGCGGACTATTAAACGTTTTAGAGCAAGAAGGTGTTGGCTGTATTCCGTTTTCGCCACTGGCACAAGGTCTGCTTACTGATAAATATCTCAAAGGAATTCCTGCTGATTCCAGAGTTGCCAAAGCACCGGGCAATGGCGCATTAGAAGAGGACCAGGTAACGGAAGCGAACATAGCCCGAGTTAGTCGCCTGAACCAGATTGCTATGGAGCGCGGTCAAACACTGGCCCAAATGGCTTTATCCTGGGTATTGAGAGATAATCGGATTACCACCGTTTTGATTGGTGCCAGCAAACCGGAACAAATAACTGATTCAATCAAGTCTTTACAAAACACCAATTTTAGTGCTGAAGAATTGAAGGCTATTGATGAAATTTTAGCTTAAGACCTAAAGGGCTTCGGCTTTAAACCCAAGCTTTTCAACTATAGCCTTTATCTCTATTGGTTCCAAATTTTCTGTTTCAACAGTCAATACCTTTTCGGGATTGTTAGTATCTACGTTCCAGCTTTTGATGTTTGCATCTGAGTCAAAATGCGGAGTTACTTTAGCTACACATCCGCTACAATTTATCGTGGTTTTGAATTGATACTTTTTCATATTTATCAGTTATATTTTATGATTTCAAGTAGTTGTTTCCCGACTTGCATCTATTTAAATCTTCGTGTACTTCAACCGCAAACTATTCGCTACTACACTAAGGCTGCTTAATGCCATAGCCCCACCCGCAAGCATCGGATTTAACAAATATCCTGTAAAGGGATAAAGTACGCCAGCTGCAAGAGGTATCCCGATGATGTTGTATATAAATGCCCAGAATAGATTTTGACGGATAATTTTTACCGTTTTGCGGGAAAGATGAATGGCTTTCGGAATTTGCAATAAGTTGGAAGATATCAGGGTCATTTTTGCAACGTCCATTGCAATATCGGTTCCTTTTCCCATGGCGATACTTACATCAGCAACAGCAAGCGCTTCACTATCATTAATTCCGTCGCCTACCATTGCTAC
>JANMZB010000352.1:0-1092 GCA_031382725.1 Sphingobacteriaceae bacterium
CGGTCAATTACCGCTGAGGCGTACGCTCAGCCGCTTAGTGTTAAAAGTGTAGCACGAAAATACAATGTGCAGCAAAATCAGATATGCCGATGGAAACGCGTTTTTGCTGGGATCGGTGAGGATACTTTAGATCCAACATTACCAACAACATGTCAAATGCGAAGGGCAAAGAGGGCTGAGCTATGTTGTAGGGCAGGAGCAGGTAGGAAGTGTTCGTACTCGATTGAGTTGATTGCTGAATTAAAATCGTTTTTCGAAAAAAGTAGAGATGAGGACTTTGCTGTTTCTTTGCGTTTGATGATTGCACAGGCAAGATTGTTGTCCCCGACAACAGCATCAATGGTACCAAATAAGGCCCTGGAGACAAGAATCTATCGACTATTTAAGAAATGGGATATTTCATGGAGAAGGGGGACACACAAAGCCCAAAACACACGACACTCTGTTGCAGTCATGAATGATTTTCATAGTTACATTCGGATGAAGATAAAGCTATTAGGGGTTGATTGCTGTGCGGTATACAATGCAGATGAAACGAACGTCTATTTCTCTCCTCATCCAACTTGTACTTATGCACGACGAGGTTCGCGAACGGTTGCTATAAAAGGATCGGATAGCTCAAGTAGATGTACAGTGATGTTGGAAGCTTCTATGGCAGGCGAGAAACTGCCTCCATTCTTGATTTTTAAAGGTAAAAACACTCGCTTGGGTCATATCAAACGAGAGCTCACAAAGAAAGATGGATTGCCGGAGGATATGGAATATGGCGTACAGGATCGGGCATGGATGGACGAGGAGCTCATGTTGGAATGGATCCAGAAAGTTTGGAAGCCGGCGACTCAACACAACCTTTTTTCTTACCTTATTCTTGACGAGTGTCGTTCGCATTTGACAGTGAAAGTGAAAGCAGCGTTTGCGGCATGCAACACAGAGTTGGATTTGATACCGGCCGGGTATACAAGCAAGCGTCAACCAATGGACGTGGGAACAAACAAGCCATTCAAAGGACACGTTAGCGATAACTTCACAGACTGGTTGATTGGCAACAGGAACAAGAAGCCAATGAGACAGGATGTTTCCAGGTGGGTCCTT
>JANMZB010000401.1:0-5581 GCA_031382725.1 Sphingobacteriaceae bacterium
GGAATATAACTGGCATCGTCAGCTTCAGGGCTGTACCAACCCGCGCTAAAACGATCAAATCCGTTAATATCATCTTTACTCATTGCTTTTTCATTTGCTTCTGCTACAGTCAAAGGATCTTTATTTTGAATTCCTTTAAAACCTAAAAAAGTCAAGCCTAAACCGGCTCCAATAATAGGGCCATCCAGCGCAAAGCGAGTAGTATAAGGCGATTCATTTGTAGAACCGGATGAACTTGATGACATGACCTGGGTTGAAGCAGAATCTGTCTGGGCAAACGCGCCAAAGGAAAATTTTAAAATTAATAAGAGAATAAGGGTGGGTTTCATAATGATTTCTTAATTTAAAGCATAACACCAATTAGGGATAATTGTTTATCAAATACCTATTCAGAACTTTTCTTCTATCCCCAATCCGAACAAAGCAAAGTCGTATTTTACGGGATCTAATGGATCAAAAGTACGCAAATTAGCTGTCAGTTCTGTTGCTGTTAACCAGTCTGTCTGTTTTCTTTTAATAAGGTTAAGCTTACGTGAAACGCGATCCACATGTACATCGCAAGGGCATATTAACTGAGCAGGTTTGATCTTATTCCAAATACCAAAATCGACACCCTTATTATCTTTTCTGACCATCCACCGGAGAAACATATTAAGGCGCTTGCAGGTAGATTTTTGCAAAGGTGAACTCACATGTTTTATGGTACGATGGGGAAAATTAGGCAAACTGAAAAAATAAGAACGGAAGTAATTAAGGCTTGTTTCTATTTCAAGATCTTTCGGGAGCGAATTTAATTCGGATGAATAGCATACCCGAGAGGAGACTTCAGTCGGGTCTGTTTCAGATCGCTCTTCTGAATATTCCGTCCTGTAGATTTCATTTTGTTGAGGGATGAAAGCATCTTCCAAAGATTCAAACTTCAAGTAATGGTTTTCAGGAAGTGAACAAAATAAAGTAAATCTGTATCGTTAAAAGTTCGGTGCTTAAACCCTAACAAGCTTTTCAAATCAGTTTCATGATGGTTGATGATGAATAGAAAAGGCGCACCATCCATTCGATTGGCCAACTCATTGCATTTGTTGATGATCGTTTTACGCTGTCCCCAAGCCAGTATCGCGGCAAAGAAACCCATGATCTCAATATCCTGCTTTACAGTAAATTGATGAGGAATCACTACGGGATCGTTGGCAATAAAATCGCTGCAGTTGTACTGTTCAACTTTTGAATCAAGGAAAGCTTTAAGGTTTTTTATCACTTAGAATCATTAAATATTTAGAACTAATCAGCCAAAGCCTGCTGCAAATCTTCAAGCAAATCTTCAATATCTTCCACTCCAACGCTGAGTCGAAGCAAGTTATCGGTTACCCCAACGGCATCACGTGCCTCCTTTGGTATCGATCCATGCGTCATACTTACCGGGTGATTAACCAGTGATTCGACACCGCCCAACGATTCTGCCAGTGTAAACAGTTTAAATTTGGAAGCTACCGCGAAAGTCTTTTGCAAGTCTGCGTCTTTCAACGTAAAGGAGATCATACCACCAAAATCTCGCATTTGCTTCTTAGCGATTTCATGGTTTGGGTGATCTTCAAAGCCCGGCCAATGTATCTTATCGACCGCCGGATGGGTTTTCAAAAAGGCGGCTATTTGTCTTCCATTCTCACAATGGGCTTTCATGCGCAAATGAAGCGTTTTGATGCCGCGCAAAACCAGGAAACTATCCATAGGACCCGGAGTAGCGCCGCAGGCATTATAGATAAACCAAAGGCGTTTATAAAGATCCTCGTCGTTTAACATTAACGCTCCCATCACTACATCAGAGTGGCCGCCTAAATATTTTGTTACCGAATGCATCACCAGGTCTGCACCGAGATCAATTGGGTTTTGAAGGAATGGGGAAGCGAAGGTATTGTCGACCGCAAGCAGGATATTTTTGGCTTTTGCGATTTTAGCAACAGCTTCAATATCGACAATCTGCATAGTTGGATTAGTTGGAGTTTCTATCCAGATAAGCTTCGTTTTATCGCTGATTAACAGCTCAATGTTATCCGCAATTGCGAAATTCGTAAAATGGAATTTAATGCCATAGTTCGCAAATATCTTTGTAAACATCCTGAAAGAACCGCCATATAAGTCGTTCCCCGTAATTACTTCATCCCCCGGTTGCAGCAACTTCATCACGGCATCGGTTGCTCCCATCCCGCTCGAAAATGCAAGTCCGAAGCGGGCGTTTTCCAAGGCTGCCAAACAATCTTCCAAAGCCTTCCGGGTAGGATTTGTACCCCTCGAATATTCAAAACCTTTGTGATCGCCGGGAGATTTTTGCCAGTATGTTGAGGTTTGATAAATGGGTGTCATTACCGCCCCGGTTGTAGGGTCGGGCTCCTGGCCGGCGTGAATTGCTTTTGTTCCGAATTTCATAATATCAAAGTAAGGAAAGAATGATTGAATTAGCGAATGATTGAATTAGTGAAGGTTTGAATTAGTGAATGCAGGATGAGTAAAGGAAAGAATGACAATGGCGCTTTATTCCATTCTATCATTCTCTCTTTTATTATTCTACCCTTCTATCATTCATTTATTCTTTAAATTATCTTCTCCTCATAAACCAACTTCCCTTTTGGCTGGCGTCTCGATGCATCAACAACCCAGGTTGAAAGAAACACACTACCATCTCCTTCAAATCTTAATTTAAAAAACCCTTTTGCCTTTACGCCAAATTGCAAATATTTACCATTTTGCACTACATACTTAACTTTCGAACCAGAACCGCTTACAATAAAGTGGTTACTGTTTTTGCAGATATACTGCAGATTATGCTCGTGGCCCGAAGCGTAAATTAACCCCGGAAACTTGGCAAGAATTTCTTTCAGCTTCTTTCTGAGGCGGCGATAGCGCGGATGGGCGATGTCTTCACGAGCGCCCAGAAACTTTCTATATAATGGTATCAAAGAACCAATTCCGGGTAATGGAATCCAGGCTCCTTCATCGTATAATGTCAATGGAAATAAATGGTGTTTTAGCTCAAATTTACCACCATGAATAGCATAGCTGTAAACCGGATGATGACCTACCATCACCACATGCTTATGGCTGTTTCGGGTAAGTACCTCTTCCAATTTATCAAAAAATTCATCCTCGGTAGAAACGCAGCAGCCATACTGTTTGCCCAAAGGGCGAAGTCCGGTTTGAAGCCACCACTGGGTGTCGATAGCCACAACCGTTAAATGATCGTTTAAACTTATTTCAACGGGCCCCGGACAGCCGTTTGCCGGCAAAAACACGTCACGATCGCCAAACAGCTTTTTCATATACTGCTCCTGCCGGATGATGTAATCGTATCCATCTTTACGACCTTTATTCCAGTCGTGGTTTCCTGCGATAAAGATTAGTTTACCATTGTAATCTTTGAGTGCCTCATAATGCTGCGTGAGTGTTTTCTCGGCATTCTTTCGAAGAATATTACTAATTGGCGGCATGCCACGCGGGTAAATATTATCACCCAAAAAAACAACGCCTGATGCTTCGTTTTCGTCAAAATGCGATTTTAAGGTTTCTAAAACGGGGTCGGGGCGATTGAGTGAGATATCGCCTGTATCGCCTATCAGAAATAAGTCAAACGGAACTTTAGGCTGATCTTCAGTCATAGTTTGCTAACACGCCATATTTTAGATTGTTGTGCAAATTACCACTTTGGATTTTTTTTATTTAAGAAAGCCGAGAGGCCTTTTTTGTAATCGTCAGTCAAGCGCGCCTTGGCGTTCGCTTCAGCCGCATAAGTCATAGCCTCGTTAAACGACTGGCCATGAAGTTTTGAGAGCAATTCTTTGGTGGCCTTTATCGACTCCGCAGATGTGCTTATAGCCTGCTTATCCGCGTAAGCGTAAACAGCTTCATTGATATTGGTTTTATCTTCTATAAAATTTACCAACCCGTATTGCATGGCTGTGTTAGCATCGATTAGTTCGCCGCTTAATAGCAACTGTCGACAACGGCCCTCACCAATTTTTTTGTGTAACAAACCTGCAACCAATGCAGGCACGAAACCTATCTTGACTTCCGTGTATCCAAAAACCGCTTCGGGAACAGCAAAAACGATATCACAAGCCGAAACTAGCCCACAACCTCCGGCAATTGCCTTGCCTTCCACCTGTGCTATTACCGTTTTCTCGAACTTATAAATTGTGCTGAACAGCAGTTTTAACCGATTAGAATCCTCCAGATTAGCCTCGTAAGTATTTTGCTGTAATTGCTGCAGGTATGCCAGATCCGCGCCGGCACTAAAATTTTCACCGGAGCTTTTAAGAATGACAACCCTTGTTTGCTTGTTGGTATGAATCTTTTTAAAAGCCGAAATTAGTTCTGAAACCAGTTCAGGGTTTAGTGCATTATGCTTCTCAGGACGATCAAGCGTAATGCTGGCAATCTTATCACTAATTTCAAGCTGGATATACTTCATACAGGCTAATTCAAAGTTATACTATATGCCGGACTTTTCTTCAACACGCGATAATTAAGAGATAAAGCGGAAGCTTCATCGGTCCATCTCTTGATATGATAATCAGAATTGGTTGCGTCAATAAGCAATTCATCAAATTCCACAGATTTTAAAACATCCTTCAATACCACTTTAGGTCTGCCGGTTAACAACAGCACATCAACCTTAATTGGGCTTGAAGGAAGCATATGTTCAAACTCTTTATCCCAAACAAGCATTCTCCAACCATCGAACATAAAGAAGTTTTTATCGCTGTAAAGCCAATTGTTTTCGATCTTATGTTTGAGATTCATAAACCGCACTTGGCTTGCGGATGCTTCAACAGCTGCTTTTATAGAATAGTTAATCGTTTTGTCGGCACTATCAAGATCAGAATAGATCCAGGCTTCGCTTCCGCTGAAAAAACTAAAAGCCACATTCTTCCGAAGTGTATAAAACGTAATATGTTTCTTCTTTCCGGTGGAAACCGAATTGAAAGACTGAATACTTACCAGCAGTAACAAAAGCACAAAAGATATGTAAAGCATCCGCTTATCGCGGAACTGGAAAGCAATACATAAACCGAGTATAATCACTGTGATAGTAAAGTAATAAGCAATGCCTTGATAACTTGAAAAATTTGCGTAGGGCAATTGCTCAATATAAAACAACCCTTTATTCATCCAGGTGATACTGCTTTCCAATCCCAAGCCCATCAGTTTTAAAACGCCAGGCCATGGAATAAATAGAAATATAATTCCCACATACATGATCACGATTACTGGCAATACAATCAATAAATTACTGATAAGAAAGTAAACCGGAAACTGGTGGAAATAATACATAGCCAGTGGAAATGTAGCCAATTGCGCCGCGCAGGAAAGTGCCGCGTAACTCCATACCTGATCGGCGAGCCAGTTCTTAACGTAAAACAGATGATAGATTTTGGGATACAGATAAATCAAACCCAACACAGCCAGATACGATAATTGAAAGCCCACGTCGAGTAAAAAGTATGGATTGTAAAGAAGCAGGAAAACAGCCGAGATCGATACAAGATTATAGGAATTGCTGCTTCTGTTTACCGCTTTGCCGAATACGTAG
>JANMZB010000424.1:0-1449 GCA_031382725.1 Sphingobacteriaceae bacterium
GTAGATTTTTAACATGTTTTCCACATCCATGACATTGTTGTTGGCCATGCGTGGATCCTTTTGGACGTCCCATTATTTTGATTATCCCAATATTGTGTTTACGAATTACGATATTATATTTGTGGTTTTATTGCATAATAAGTACTAGTAGGTATTTAAATGTGCAAATATGTGCTTTACGTAATTGCCAATTATTTCCCTAAAATATTACGTTAATTATAATCCAGGATCAAAAAAGTGTTTAAATAATATATCCCGCTTCATGTATTTGAAAAATGAAGCCAGCATGGTTAATAGATCAATTAATTATGTCAAAACGAAGAAAAATATTGTGTAAATAATATAAATTCCTAACTTGATATGCGCGTATATATTTTATTTTCTAATATTAATTTTTTAGTAGTACAAAATTTGCGTAACAATTGAAATATGAAAATTAGGATCTAATTAATTAATAAAATACTTACGTGTGTCTTATATGTAGATACTGCTATTGTGGCATATTATTTTTCTGTAATTAATCTCCGTTGGTTCAAATATTGCAAAAATTGAGGATTTGAAAAATCATTTTTGTAAGATTAGAACAATCATCCAATTATTTTAAATACGGATTGAATGATATTGGCACTAATCATATTGTATTTGATAAAAACAACGATAAAATATTAAAATGAAGAATACTCGAAGTAAAGATAAGAGCTGCAGTGCTGTTATAAGGAAGCGTAGTAATGCATTGTTATGTAATGGTACATCTAACAATGTCATTCGTGATATGCCCCGAAAAAGAATAATTAATACAACAACAGCATCAGTTTTGTTAAACAAGGAGAATAACGATGTACATGTATCGAATGTCGAGGTGCGTGAGGAAATTAATGGGCGGCTTAATGGATTGGCTAACATTGCTATTTCGGACAATATAACATTATATGATGATGTTTATCATGAGTGTGTTAATCCATCAGACAATGGTAATGCAAGTAGTGATGACGAAACAATTGATAATTTTGCTGATAACGTTGATAAATATAAGGAATCATGTGTAAAAATGATGGTAAACGATTGTGAAGACATGTCAGCAGATAGCAGTACTGTGGTAGAGCAGGTATTCGTTAATAGAGCAAAACTAATACCGAAGCAAGTAGTTGGTAAGAGTACAACTTGTTTTGATACGTCAGTAACCAACTGCATCAATGATGCTGAAGGTAATAACATGATTCTAAAAAGCAATATGAAAAACATTGTATCCTTAATGGATTAATGGATTCAAATGAGACATTATGCGACGAAGTTCAAAAAATTACACGCCGACAAGGATGGAAATTTTTTAAGTTATTAACGGATGATGATTATCATTACTCTTCGAATTTTTGCTGAGTGTATGCTAGACCATTTGGGATCATCAGGTGGTAACGAAAAGGACCGAGAATCTACATGGGCTAAAATTAA
>JANMZB010000429.1:0-1198 GCA_031382725.1 Sphingobacteriaceae bacterium
GAATCCGATGAAACGACCTTCCTCGAACCCCGGCAAGCGTCCCTTTACCGTGTACTCATCGGATCTGCCAATTGGGTCATTACACTCGGTCGTTTCGACATCAGCTACGCTACCAACACTTTAGCACGGTACGGAATGGCACCACGAGAAGGACACTTCACGGCTATCCAGCGCGTATTCGGGTACCTTAAATCCCATCCCAAATTCCAGATCCTCATCGATCCACAACCACACCCATCCCAAATGCTCCCGACGACAAAGCATGATTGGACCGAATTTTATCCCGACGCCACCGAGGAAATACCATCAGACGCCCCAACACCCCTCGGTCAACAGGCGTCTACCGCCTGCTACGTCGATGCCGATCACGCTCATGACGTAGTAACCCGACGATCCGTGTCGGGCATCCTACTATTCGTCAATAACATGCCCATCAAATGGTATTCCAAACGGCAGGCTACGGTCGAAACCTCCACCTATGGTTCCGAGTTAGTCGCATCACGCATCGCCGTCGAACTCATATTAGAGCTGCGGTATAAACTCCGGATGCTCGGTGTACCCATCGAAGGACCAACCTTACTCCTCGGTGATAACATGTCCGTCGTACTTAATACGACCATACCCTCCAGTCAACTCAAGAAGAAACACAACGCCATTGCATACCATCGCGTTCGTGAAGCGATTGCAGGCGACATCGTTCGATACGTACACGTCCCCTCTACCGCAAATTCGGCAGATTGCCTCACAAAACCCCTACCCGCTGACCAATTCCACCGTCTCCTACGGCCCCTCCTGGCTCGCGACCCACCGTTCAATGTTCGTCCACCTGATACCACGACAGCTCCTGGTACATCGGCTACGGATGAACCCCCTACCGCTTCCCGCGGTAGTTAACCCTACCGACGCGAGACAACGGTAGACGCCCACGCCATGTTTAGCGTAAATATCCACCCCACGTACATTACACCACTCCATGTATGCGGTTCGCTTTGTTCCATTGTCATCATTTACATATTCATCGCCTGTACCATTACATCATTTACATATTCATCGCCTGTACCATTACATCAGTTACATACTCATCACTCTTATCACAAGCCCATACAACCGACATTCTTTCTTTTCCACCATGTCCCTTCACAGTATGACCCACGTCCTCGCATTTCCCTCGGCCAGTCTCGACACGGCCCTTGATGAC
>JANMZB010000446.1:0-3348 GCA_031382725.1 Sphingobacteriaceae bacterium
TGCTGAACTCGTTTCAGCATCTCTTGTTTGTATCTCTCCTTTTACTGTCTGAAAATGCGCCGCCTATTTCCCTACTGTACCTTTACGTATCACAACCGTTCGATTTCGAACAATACTATTAATCGAAAAATCTTCAAAATCCTATCTAACAACGTTTTAACTATTTGGCATTACTTTGTATACTAGCTGATTGTTAAAATGAACATACAAAAATGAATATTATTGAATTAAGCCATATTTTCCACTGGGTAAACCAGGGAAGCAAGCGCATTTTTATCCTGAAAGACATTAATCTTAAAATACAGGAAGGCGATTTTGTTTCCATTATGGGTCCTTCCGGAAGCGGCAAATCAACCCTGCTCCACATTCTGGGAACTTTGGAACAGGCAAGTGAAGGCGAATACTTTTTTGATGGTGAAGCCATTCATAAAATGAAGGAAAAGCAACGTGCTTTACTCATGAAAAACAACATAGGATTTGTTTTTCAGGCCTACCACCTTATAGATGAACTCACCGTTTACGAAAACATTGAAACACCCCTACTCTACCTAAATGTTCCTTCATCCGACCGGAAAGCCCGCGTTGCGGATATGCTCGACCGGTTTCAGATGGTCGGAAAAAAGGATCTCTTCCCTGCACAGCTTTCTGGCGGACAACAACAATTAGTTGGTATTGCCAGGGCGCTGATCACTAATCCACGGGTAATTTTTGCTGATGAGCCAACAGGAAATCTGAGTTCGAAACAAGGTGAAGAAATTATGCAGGTATTTTCGGAGTTAAACAAAGAAGGCGTTACGATTATCCAGGTAACTCATTCTGAAAAGAACGCCGAATATGGCAGCAGTATAATCAACCTTCTTGATGGCCAGATTACACAGTCTTAAAACGCAATGAAGTTTTTGCTACTAGCCAAATTTCTGTTGTTGAGCGGTTTTTACGTCCATGCTCAACAGGTTTCTCAGCCAACTTACACCTTGCAGCAATGTATAGAAATTGCCATTGCTAACAACTTAGAAGTGAAAAGAAGTGAGTTGCAGGTTCAAACCGCATCGGTAAATCTGAGCCAGGCAAAATCTAATTTACTTCCGGATCTTTCTGCAAATGTTAATCATGGTACTAACCAGGGCAGAAGTATCGACCCATTTACCAATAGTTATGTAAATCAGAATGTGAATTATGCTAACTATTCTTTAAACAGCGGTATTGTTTTGTTTAATGGCTTAATCCTTAAAAACCTGATCAAACAAAACGCCTTAATTTATGAGGCAGAAAAGATGGAGCAGCAACAGGCAAAAGATGATATAACGCTTAATGTGCTGTTTACCTACTTTCAAACTCTTAGTAATGAAGATCAGCTAAATCAGGCGAGGTTGCAGGCGGATGTATCGCGTAAGCAAATTGAACGATCTGATATTTTGAATAAGGCAGGGGCTATTTCACCATCGCAGCTCTCAGATTTAAAGGGACAATTAGGAAACGATGAACTGGCTGTGATTAATAGCAGCAACGCATTAACTGCTTCAAAAATCTCACTTTCACAATTAATGAATGTGCCTTTTACCAGCGACTTTACGATTGAAAAGCTTAAGCCTGATGCGATACCTCTTAGTCCGGCTTTAGGGCGCGAACAAATTTACGCCACCGCACTTCAGCAACTGGCAATTGTAAAAGGCGCAAGTCTTCGAAAAAAAAGCGCTCAAACCGCCATTAAAGTTGCGAGTGGAGATCGGTATCCGCAATTAAGTCTCAGTAATAACTTCTTCAGCAACTACTCTTCGGCAGCCACAACAAGTAAATTGATTGGCACTCAAGATCAACAAACAAATGATTACATCGAATTAAATGGTTCAAAGCTTCCGGTATTTAGTCAGACCCGTTCTTTCGAAAATTCCAGGATCGGATATACCGATCAGATTAAAAATAATTATAGCTCGTCTTTTAATTTAGGTGTACGCATCCCTGTTTTTAATTCTTTAAGAACAAGAAACCAGGTACGACTTGCAAAAATAGAATTGAAAAATGCAGACCTGGCCGAAGAAACGATTATGCAGCAACTTAAACAAGCAGTTGATCTGGCCTGGTTTAATATGTCGACAGCAAAAGACAGACTACAGGTTTTAGACAGACAAGTTACTGCCTTCAGGGAATCCTTCAAAGCCGCCGATGTGCGTTTTACCGCGGGCTCCGGTACTGTTATAGATTATACCATCGCTAAAAACAACCTTGATCGTTCTGTAATTAATTTGATCAATGCTCAGTATGATGCCATTATAAGATCGAAGGTTTTGGATTATTACCAGGGGAAACTTTAATAACGGGAGGTCGCCCGGCTTTACGCATTTGGCGATTGAACTTCCGTAAAAAGAATCACCAAAGTAACCGAAGAGCGAGCGGTAGCCCGAACAAAAAGGCGGCCGAGCATTTTTTTGTTCTTGATTTTTTTGGTCCTTTTTTCATCAAGGAAAAAAAGGACTAGGCCAACGCCCGGCTATGAGGGCGACGGAAATATCTGAAAAAGGCAATTAATCTTATTGATCTTAAGGAGAATTACATGATTATATTTGAGCTTTTAATTTGCTTATATAATGATTGCGCTTTTAATTCTCCTGCTGCTTATAATATCCATTTATTTATTCCTGCATCAAGCCCAATTCGGAAAAATTTCTTCCGGCAAACGGTTGGAAAAAATTAAACAATCTTCTAATTATAAAAACGGCAAATTTCAAAACTTAAATCCAACCCGAGATTTGACCGAAGGAGCAACAACTTTTCAGGTGCTGAGAGAATACCTGTTTGATAAAAATGAAAACGTCCGGCCTTTAGTTAGTTTACCTTCGGTGAAAACTGACCTACATGCTTTAAATCCTTTGGATGATGTACTGGTATGGTTTGGTCATTCATCCTATTTTATTCAGATTGATGGAAAAAGGATTCTGGTAGATCCGATATTCAGCGGCCGCTCTTCACCTCTAAAGTTTACAACAAAAAGTTTTAAAGGCAGTGATAGCTACACAGCTGATGATATTCCGGAAATTGATTATTTGTTCCTAACACATGACCATTGGGATCATCTGGATTATGAAACGGTTAGCAAGTTAAGACCAAAAGTAAAACGGGTTATAACCGGCTTGGGTGTGGGCTCTCATCTGGAACATTGGGGATATACAAACGAAATGATCTCGGAGTATGATTGGAATGAAGAAGCAGACTTAGGTGATGGCTTCAAGATGAATACAACCCCGGCAAGACATTTTTCGGGCCGCGGACTTAAGCGAAACCAGGTTTTATGGATGTCGTTTGTTTTAACTACACCATGTATGAAAATTTACATCGGCGGGGATTCTGGCT
>JANMZB010000451.1:0-1265 GCA_031382725.1 Sphingobacteriaceae bacterium
CAGGTTGAAAACACCCAAAAATCCTGTTGACACTAAGCCCTACAGTTTGCATTTAAATTGGCGTAACTTACCGTACTCACCAATCATCCACGTACAGGACACTGTCGCATTTTTTGACGCGACGTCATACGTTTCAAACAAGTGTGTTTCTGAGCCTACGCACGAACCGTATTTTATTGTCAAAGTACGAAGTACTGGTAAACCTACTCGACGTCCAGTCGTACCAAATAAAACAAATAATACTAGTAAAAGTATTTGTATTCAACAATTTCTACCGGGTTGGCGTAAACAGTTACTCCGAGACAACAATAAATACCAACCTAAAAACGGAAACAGCATTTTGCTACGTAGAACTGACGTACAACATTTAAATACCGGTATTGGTACAAGTACTACCATAACAAAAGAAAACAATCCACCCACCAATATTTATTTCGTAAAAACAGTATTCAGAAATTTAGTACGGTACCAAGGCTCTATTGAAGAGTTCGAAAATTTGAATTACTCCGGAAAATATTTGATTCGCAGTTCTAATAATCAGGTTGAAAATTGTAATAATAATATTTTGGTACTCAGTGACAGGCAGCACACTACCGGTACACAGGGAGTGGTCAAGCGGTCTGCATCGTACGAATTTTTCACTGAATCTGTTACAACGACACATTTTCCAGTAGAAAAACGGCCAAAGGTACAAGGACTTTTTGGAGATACTGATTCAGACGAAGAATTTGAATTTGAAACAAAGCCAGTATTTGAACTAAACGAAGAGGATTTTTGGGACGAAAAATCATTATTTGAACTAAATTATCAGCTTTCAGAAGTCGATGAATCTGACGATTTAACAGCTGATGATTAAATTCATCAATTTGTTATTTACATAATATTATATTTATACAACTAAATATTATTGAGTAATATTGAATTAATCCAATTGATCAGTAAATAATAAAATAAAATATTGACAAATACACAATTTTTTTTCTCATTCACAAGGCAATATGGATGAAGATAATAAATCATTTAAGCCAATTCAGTTCTCTGGCAAGAAAGAGGACTACACAATGTGGGCTGCAAAATTTCTGAGCTATGCACAAGTAAAAGGATATAAAGGAGTTTTAACAGGTGCTGACGAGGTGCCTAAAGCTTCAGAATCACTTTTGCCATCTACAGATGCCCCCAAGATCAAGATTCGTAAAGCAAACGATATGGCATATAGTATGCTACATATTTCAGTAAAAGATGATGTAAGCTTTGGAGCAATCTAT
>JANMZB010000488.1:0-11746 GCA_031382725.1 Sphingobacteriaceae bacterium
TGAATACTAATTATCCTGAATGGTGCTTTCCTGAGATCTCATCAGGCAAAGCCTATACTTATACAGCCACAAACCTCGCACATCCACTTATTCCGCTGGCCCAACGTGTCAGTAATAATTATTCTTTACAGGATACGAATAAGATTGACATTATAACCGGTTCAAACATGGCGGGCAAAAGTACCTTCCTTCGCACGGTAGGTATCAATGCAGTTCTTGCTTTTGCCGGTGCGCCTGTATGTGCCGACCGGATGGAAGTTACGGTGATGAATCTTTTTGCTTACATGCGCATTCGCGATTCTCTAAACGAAAGCATATCTACCTTTAAAGCTGAACTTAACCGACTCCAATTATTACTGGAAGTTTTAAAAACAGAGGAAAAGGTTTACTTCCTGGTAGATGAGATGCTGCGCGGAACGAATTCGGTAGATAAGTATCGTGGTTCTAAAGCTGTAATTGAAACTTTGGTGGCCCAAAATGCAGTTGGAATGGTTGCCACGCACGATTTACAACTCGCCGAGCTTGAAAATAAATACCCAGCTTACATCCGGAATTTCTATTTCGATATCCGGATTGTAGACGGGGAAATGTTGTTTGATTATAAGTTAAAGGATGGTGAATGTAAAACCTTTAACGCCTCAATTCTGCTTAAGCAGATTGGAATTGATGTAGAAATTTAAGTAATATAAAACCTATAAGGTCTTCGAAGACCTTATAGGTTTGGTTCACAGACTTACTTCGCTTGCGCAAACTGCAGCTTTAAGTCAATTTCCACTTCTTTTCCTAAAGCCGCACCACCAGCTTCAGTTAGTTTATTGTACTTCAACCCATAATCATACCGATTGATTACTCCTTTGGCCTTAAAGCCAGCTTTGGTATTTCCGTAAGGATCTTTTGCAACGCCACCATGGGTCACGTCAAACTTTACTGGCTTTGTCACTCCGTGCATTGTAAGGTGGCCATTTAATAAATATTTATTGCCAGATAATTTTTTAAATGAAGTGCTTTTAAAAGTGATTTTTGGGTATTGGGCCGCGTCAAAAAAGTCTGGCGCTATTAAATGTTTATCGCGTAATTCATTTTCAGTATTTATGCTGTTTACATCTACTGTAAAATCGATTTTGGCATCTTTAAAGTCAGGATTAGCAGCATTTAAATTACCATTATAAGTTTTGAATTTCCCATCTACTTCCGAGATTACTAAGTGTTCGATAATGAAGTTTATTGAGGAATGTGCGGGGTCTATTACCCATTTAGTTTGTGCTTTTAGCCCTAAAGACGATGCTATAATTGCAAGTGCTATTACTGTTGATTTCATTTTTTAATAGTTTAAATGAGTTGAATAATTCTGTGATTGATATTAAATTGATAGGAAAAATTTTGCTTTTGGAGTTCTTACTTTAGGAAGCGGGAGTAGCCAATCCTGACTGGCATCGCGGTAGCCCAGTGGTAAAATGCTAACACTTTTCAATCCCTTTTCAGGAAGCCCGAAAAATGTGTCGAGTGCACCAGAATCAAACCCTTCCATTGGTGTTGCATCTACTTCCTGCGAAGCAGCAGCAAGTAAGCCTGTACCCAAAGCAATATATGCCTGACGTGCTGCCCAGTTAAAGTTCTGTTCAGGAGTATTTTTAGTTAAGCCTTGTAAATAACCTTTAGTTGTTTCTAATGAATCTAAGCTGACGTTTCTCTCCGAAGCAACCAGGTTTAGGTGTTCAGCAATCAATTCTTCGGTTACGTTGGTCCATGCAGCAAATACCAGGAGGTGCGATGCTTCAGTAATCTGCGATTGATTATAGGCAACAGGCTTTATTTGCTCAAGCAAGTTTCGATCTTCTATAACTATTACCCTGTAAGGCTGTAAGCCGATTGATGATGCAGATAACCTGATGCTTTCAAGAATTACATCAATTTTCTCTTGCGGAATTTTCTGACCGTTCATGCGTTTTGTCGCATATCTCCAGTTTAATAATGATAATATGTCCATAGCTTTTTATAGTTACTTTTGATAACTCAAATGTATTTAGTAACTTAGTACCGAACAATATGGCACAAAATAATCACTCAGTTATATGGAAGTAACTATTGCGAAAGCAGGCTCTAAAGGCCTAAATAAAAATTCGGGTACGACTAAATCTGACAATCATTCTACAAATCCCTACTGCCCTATAACAGATGTTATAGACAGGATTAGCGATAAATGGTCCGTACACGCGATAATAAAACTTGGAAGAAATGATAAATTGCGCTTTGGAGAACTCAAAAAAGGTATCCACGGCATCTCGCAAAGAATGCTCACGGTTACGTTAAAGCATCTGGAACAAGACGGACTTGTAACGAGAACTGTTTATCCTCAGATACCGCCTAAAGTAGAATATCAGCTTACAGACGTCGGCCAAAGTTTATTAGGCCAATTAATGCAGTTATCTGACTGGGCGTCTAAGAATATGACACAGATTCTTCGCTCCCGCGAAGACTATATTTTAAAGAAAGAAGACTAAATTACGGCATGACTGAACCCAGACATCCATTACCGCCCTTCAACCTCGAATCGGCGAAGAAAAAAGTACAGGCCGCAGAAGACGCATGGAACACCAAAGATCCCGAAAAGGTAAGTATGGCTTATACTATTAATACCGAATGGCGCAATCGTACCGAGTTTCTTAAGGGCAGGGAAGAGGTCAAGAAATTTCTTACACGTAAGTGGGAAAATGAAATCGACTACAAACTAAAAAAAGAGCTCTGGGCTTTTACCGATAATAAGATTGGCGTACGCTTTGAATATGAATGGAGAAACGCAGCCGGACAATGGTTTCGCTCTTATGGGAACGAAATGTGGGAGTTTGATGCCAATGGTTATATGGAAAAACGTTTTGCCAGTATTAACGATCTTAAGATTAAGGAAGAAGATAGGAAGCTAATCTAGCAAAACATGCTCTACAGCTACTTGTCGTGTTCAGAGTTTTACATTAATATCTGTTTGTCGAGTTATCAAATAAAGTTTAATTATAGCGGGTTGCTATTGTTAAGTTTTTTATAATCTCCGGGAGTTATTCCTGTAAAAGATTTGAATGTTCTTGAGAAATAAGAAAGGCTTTCAAATCCTGTGCGTTGAGCAACATCATAAAAGGGCATATCCGTTGTTGCAATGAGTAATTGCGCACGTTCAACTCGTTTCATTTGAAGATATGCAAGTGGCCTCATTCCGGTATTATCCTTAAAAAGCCGGGAAAAGTAATCAGGGTGCTGACATGCTCTTTTCGCCAGCATATCAACGCTAATGGCAGTATCAAGGTAGGTGTGGATATATTGAATGGCATCTGCTACCTTAGAGTTTACCTGGCTTATCTCTTCGGTAATAAAACTTTCATCAGCCACAAACCTCGAAACAAGTAATAGCAATAGTCCGCAAGTTTCCATAAAAGCGGGGGCAGGCATTGCATTATTTAGTTCTTGAAATTCTTTAAGCTGTAGTGATTTCTCATTTTGTTTAATATCATGGTGTTTTCGCAGATCGCGCCCCGGGTTCAATTGAAATATGCGTTTTATAGCCTGTATATCTAAATCGCTTGCTAAAACTTTAAACAATTTCCGGTTAGCCGAAAACAAGGAAGACCCTGCTAAAAATTCCTCTGAAAAGTGAATATAATATTGACTTAAATGTGAATTACAGTAATATGTGCATGTTGTAAAACTGGGAATTAAATAAAGGAATCCTGGTTCAACTTTCATTTGGTCGGATACATTTGAAAGCATTCCCTCTCCGTCATCAATGTAATAAAGCCGGTAAAAAATGCTCGTTATATTAGTATAATTCCAGGATTTATTCAACTTTATGTAATCCGTATTGAGTAATGAAAAATGGAATTTAAGAACGTTATTAACCATAATATCAACTTTGTTACTTATTGAAGATATAATTTCTTTTCTAAAATATCGGATTTGTTATAATATAGGTAGTGTTTGTAAAACCCTGATAAGCAGAACTCCCAGTATCTTTATTAAAATTATAAACTAAACATTACTCTTTGATGAAAAGGCTTATCCTCGCAGGTTTGTTTATTGCGTTTGTGGTTGCGATAGGTGTCTATATTTATAACTTATCTCTTCCCAGCCTACCTAAGGATGTTGAGGCGGCTTATAATACTTTACCCGAAGAATTAGATTATAACATTGATGTTAAGCCAATCCTGGCCGATAAATGCTTTGCTTGTCACGGGCCTGATAAAGCCAAACAAAAGGCTGGCTTACGGTTGGATATGGCAAGTTCAGCCTATGCCGATCTCCCCGAAAATGAAGGAAAAGTTGCTGTCTCTCCCGGGGATTTAAGGAGCAGCGAGCTATTTCACCGCATAATCTCAGATGATCCTGAGTATATGATGCCATCTCCAAAATCTCACCTCAACCTAACTCCCAAAGAAAAAGCTATTTTAATAAAGTGGGTGAAACAGGGGGGAGAATACAAGCCGCATTGGGCTTTTGTGAAACCTGTTAAATCTGACGTTCCAGATAATGATGAAAAGAATTGGAAGGCCAATAATCCTATCGACAATTTTGTTCTTGATAAATTAAAGCAAAAAGGGCTTCATCCATTAAAAGAGGCAGATAAAGAGACTCTCCTCCGCAGATTGTCTTTTGACTTAACGGGTCTGCCACCCACCATTGCAGAACTTGATGCGTTTTTAAAAGATAAGTCGCCCCAAGCCTATGAGAAACAAGTGAACCGCTTATTAGGCTCTGCTCACTATGGTGAAAAGATGGCGGTAGACTGGCTCGACGTTGCCAGATTTGCCGATTCACACGGCTACACAGTTGACCGTATTCGTGATATGTCTCCTTATCGGGATTGGATAATCGGCGCTTTTAACAGTAATGTTCCCTATGATAAATTTTTACACTGGCAGCTTAGCGGCGACTTGATGCCAAAACCCAACCGGGATATGATTGTGGCCACCGCATTCAATCGTAATCACCCTCAGAATATGGAGGGTGGAATTGTAGAGGAAGAGTTTCAGTCTGAATATGTTGTAGACCGAACCAATACCTTTGGCACCGCTATGTTGGGGCTAACAATGGGTTGCGCCAAATGTCATGATCATAAATATGATCCCATCTCCCAAAAAAACTACTATCAATTATTTAGTTTTTTTAATAATGTAAAAGAAGCCGGACAAATCTCCTGGGACGATGCGCTTCCTACACCCACCCTTATGCTGCCTGATAAGCAAAAGGAAAAAACACTCAACTATTTAAAAACACTTGTTAATCAGCAGAAGAAAAAACTTCAGCACGTAGAAGTAGAAAAAGGTGAAGCTTTTAAAAGCTGGCTCAATAACAGACGTTTCGGAAAATCACATAAAAATTATATTCCTGCTGACGGCTTGCAGGCTCATTATGATTTCGACAAGGGAAAGCTTATAAATACGCTAAATAGCGGACAGGCTGTAATGAAGCGGGAAGCGGGATCTCCAGGAGATAAACCTGTTTTTGTGAATCATGAAAATGGAAAATCCTTACAATTAGACGGCGATAATTGGTTGGATTTGGACCAAACAGGGGTTTTTGGAAGGTCGGAGCCTTTCTCAATTGCTATAAATACAGTTATCCCATCTAATCTGAAAGAGGGAGTAATATTTCATAAATGTGTAGCCGAGCGCCTGTATAATTTTAAGGGCTACTACCTGCGGATGAGGGCCAACCGGCTTGAAATAAGTATGGTTCATACTGCACCCTCAAATGCCATAACAAAAGTCAGCCGTATTGAAGTACCCCGAAACAAGTGGATAAATCTTACGCTAACCTATGATGGCACATCCAAAGCGGCCGGATTAAAGCTCTACCTACAGGGAAATGAAATGCCAATGGACATTACCATGGATCAGTTAACCAAAGAAATCTTGTACAGCAAGAGAGGTGAAAATCAAGCTGGCTTACAAGTAGGGGCATGGTGGCGCGGAAGTGGTTTTAAGAATGGAAAAGTAGATGATATATTAGTTTATAACCGAACGCTTTCCCCTCTGGAAGTGTCAATGCTGGCGAAAAAAACTTCCTGGCAGGCTATGAGCCAAAAGGCGAGTTTTACTCCTGCAGAAATTAAGTCTTTAAGGCAATATTATTTTTCTGTGGTTGATGAACAGGCAAAAGCAGAAGGGGCGAGGTTAAAATCTCTAAATGAGCGTTTGGCTGATTCTGTTGAGAATGTTCCAGAGTTGATGGTGATGCAAGAAATGCCTCATCCTAAAAAGACTTTTTTACTTCAGCGGGGTAATTATGATATGCCTGGCGAGCAGGTGTTCCCCAATACTCCCGAAAGCGTGCTTCCTTTCCCTAAAAATCTTCCCAAAAACCGATATGGATTAGCATTGTGGGCCACCAGTGCGGAGAACCCTCTGACTGCACGTGTGGCTGTGAATCGTATGTGGCAGAATTTTTTTGGTGTGGGATTGGTTAAAACTTCAGAAGATTTTGGCAATCAGGGCGAGATGCCCAGTCACCCGGAACTGTTAGACTGGCTGGCTGTAAGTTTTATGGAATCGGGCTGGAATGTGAAACAGCTAACCAAAATGATGGTGATGTCGGCAACATACAGACAGGATTCCCGTGCCGATAAAAGCTTACGCGAGACCGACCCCGAGAATCGTTGGCTGGCACGAGGACCAGCTTATAGAATGAGCGCTGAAATGATTCGTGACAACGCCTTGATGGCAAGCGGCTTGCTCAATTTGAAAATAGGCGGCAAAAGTGTTAAACCGTACCAACCCGAAGGTCTTTGGGAAATAAATAATGTGACTTACGTTCGAGATACCGGCTCGGCAGTATATCGCAGAAGCCTGTACGTTATTATAAAAAGGTCCGTGCCGAATCCTACGCTTAATACTTTTGATGCCTCAGAAAGGAGCTATTGCGTAATACGGAGGCAAAGCACCAATACACCTTTACAAGCATTAGTTACGCTTAACGACCCAACTTTTGTAGAAGCCTCCAGAGCTTTAGGGGCGGAAATGTGCAAAGTTTCTGACACCCGCCAGGCGATAGCTGCAACTTACAGAAAGCTTACTGGCAGAAGGCCCACAGCAAAGGAGCTTGAATTGCTGAGCACCATGCAGCAGCTTGAGCTAAGAAAATTCAGGCAGCAGCAGAAAAAACAAACAGGTTGGATTAACACTGGTCAGTTTCAGGCTGACAGTAGTACAGATAGGGCCTTACTGGCTGCTAATACTGTTGTTGCCAGTACCATTTTAAATTCTGACGCATCGCTTACAAAAAGATAATTGTATGGAAGATCATCATCATCACGAAAACGAGTTCAGGCCCAATCATCCTGATTTAGACGATCTGAATAAAAAACTAAAACGGCGCGAGTTCCTTACCAAAACTTCAATGGGAATAGGAGCGCTGGCTTTAGGTTCCTTACTAGGCAATAAATTATTGGCAGGAAACGGGCCGAATGTTAGCAACGCTACTGCTGATATGGAGCAGGAAATTCTGCGAGCATTGCCTCACTTTGCTCCCAAGGCCAAAAGGGTTGTGTACCTATTCATGAGCGGTGGCCCTTCGCAATTTGAAACTTTTGATTATAAGCCCAAACTGGTAGATATGTTTGGAAAAAACCTCCCCGATTCAGTTAGAAAAGGGCAGCGTTTAACCGGCATGAGTACCAACCAAAGTTCTCTGCCAATAGCACCTGCATTTTGTAGCTTTAATCAGCACGGCCAAAATCAAACCTGGGTAAGCGATTTGTTGCCACACACTGCCAAAGTTGTTGATGATTTGTGTATCGTAAAGTCCATGTATTCCGAAGCAATTAATCACGACCCGGCTATTACCTTTTTGCAAACTGGCAACCAACTTCCCGGGCGACCCTCTATGGGTTCGTGGATTAGTTACGGACTTGGAACCGATAATCAGAACCTGCCAACTTTTATTGTTTTGGTTTCTAAAGATGGTTCGAGAGATCAACCGCTTTATTCACGACTTTGGGGTAACGGCTTCTTGCCCTCTAAATATCAGGGTGTTCAATTCAGGTCGGGAAAAGACCCTGTATTATTTCTTAACAATCCCGAAGGCTACGACGGTACGGACCGTAAAGAAATGCTTGATTACCTCAAAAAACTTAACAGGCTGCAAAATGAGAATTACGCAGACCCGGAGGTTGATGCCAGAATATCGCAATACGAAATGGCTTATAGGATGCAAACATCCGTACCAGAAGTGATGAGTACTTCAGATGAGCCGGATGAAGTATTTGATTTATATGGGCCCGGTAGCCGGGATGCCGGAACGTATGCTGCCAATTGCCTGTTAGCCAGAAAGCTTTTGGAAAAAGATGTAAAATTTGTTCAATTGTATCACCAGGGTTGGGATCAGCATGGTAATCTGCCTGGCGGAATTTCCAAGCAATGCAAAGCAACAGACCAAGCCACAGCTGCCCTGATTACAGACCTAAAACGGCGTGGTTTGCTCGAAGATACTTTAGTGATTTGGGGTGGAGAGTTTGGGCGAACAGTTTATTCACAAGGAAAGCTTACTGAAAACGATTACGGTCGGGATCATCACCCGAGATGCTTTACGATGTGGATGGCTGGAGCAGGGGTAAAGCCAGGTATTACCTATGGTGAAACTGACGATTTTAGCTATAATATAGTAAGAAACCCGGTTCATGTCCACGATTTTCAAGCCACCATGTTGCATCTAATGGGTATTGATCATGAACGATTGGTTTATAAGTTCCAGGGTCGGCGTTTTCGTTTAACCGATGTAGAGGGCAAAGTGATTCATGATATTTTATCTTAACCTAACCAATATACAATGACAACAAGAAGAAGCTTTCTCCGCAGCTCAGCTATTGCCTCTGCCACTGTACTTGCTACCGGACCCGTACAAAGTTTTTCAATCTTACATAAAGACAAACCTGCCGATGATGAACTTATAATTGGCCATGGTAACTTTAAATACAAAGTTGATAAGAACTGGGCCAAGTTGAGTGTAAACAGTACACCGCTTTTTAACTGTCATGAAATGGTTCAGGATAGTAAGGGGCGCTTAATAATGCTAGGCGATAATATCAAAAACAACGTATTGATTTTTGATAAGTCGGGAAAAGTGCTTGATTATTGGGGAACAGGTTATGTGGGTGGACATGGGCTTACCATAAGTAAAGAAGGCGGAGAAGATTATTTGCTTTTAACAGATTGCGGATGGTATCAGGACCGGTCGGGTAATTGGAATCGCCAGGCAGGGCAGGTATTAAAAACCAAAGTTGATGGCAGCTTGCTTTTTGCCATTGGCCATCCCCGCACCATCGGGGTATATAAAGATGATGAGCCTTTTATGCCAACAGAAACTGCCGTGGCTCCCAACGGCGATATTTATGTTGCTGATGGCTACGGGTCAGATTATATTCTTCAATACGATTATAAGGGCCGGTATATCAGGCATTTTGGAGGTCATAATAATACAAACAAAGAACACAATTTGCAAAACGCGCACGGAGTTACTGTGGATGCCCGCGATCCCAGAAATCCAGTATTAGTTTGTTCTTCCAGAGACGAGAATTGCTACAAGATATTTACCATGGACGGAAAATATATCAAACGGATAGACCTTCCTGGAATGTATGCTTGCCGGGCAGTTACAAATGATGACAATATATATGCTGGCGTTTGCTGGTCGAAGGACAAGGCCGGAAACCGGATATGGGCCCCTTCAGGATTTGTAACCATATTAGATAAAAATAACAAAGTAGTATCTAACCCTGGAGGCACCGAACCAGTCTATAAAAGCGGTGTGCTTCAGCAAACATTTCAGGCACCAAATGCGGTTTTTCATCATGGCCATGACGTATGCGTGGATGAAGATAAAAACTTGTATGTATGCCAATGGAATGCCAACCATACTGCTCCGGTTAAATTAACCCGTGTATGATTCTGATTGATATCTCCACATTCATTGGCCGTCTTCATCCCCTGGTTGTGCATCTGCCAATCGGCTTTTTGCTGTTGGCGGTACTGTTTAATCTTTTATCTTATAGCAAAAGATACAGGGCACTCGAAGAAGCGGTTCCTATTACGCTGTGGGTTGGTTTCATCGCTGCTGTGCTAGCCTGTGTTTTTGGATATATCTTATCCCTTTCCGGAAATTATGATTCTGAAATATTGCAGCCACACAAATATTCCGGTATAGCACTGGCAGTGATCACTGGCTTTCTGATACTGATTGACACGGCGTATGTCAAGAAGCAAATCCTCATCTCGCGGAAAGTATTCTCTGGAATCTTAACCGGGCTGATTATTTTAATGAGCTATAGCGGCCATCAGGGGGCAAGCCTTACACATGGCAACGATTATTTGTCACTCCAGGTTTTGCTTGAGCAACATCGGCCTAAACCGCTGTCGGTAGAAAAAGCTATAGTGTATGAGGATGTAGTAGCTCCAATCCTTAAATCGAAGTGCGCGCAGTGCCATCGTGATGGTAAAACAAAAGGCGGTTTATCGGTAACCACTATTCAAGCGCTTTTAAAAGGCGGTAAAAACGGTGAAGCTATTGTTGCCGGCAATCCCGACTTAAGCGAAATTATAAAGCGAGTAACACTCGACCCAAGTCATGAGGACTTTATGCCAACTGATGGAAAAACGCCTCTTACCAAAAATGAAATTTCTATCATAAAATGGTGGATAAAGGATGGGCAGGCTACAGCTGGAAAAAGCCTTGTCTCTGTAAAAAACCACTCTGAAATTAAACCATTAGTAGCAGGCTACCTGGGTTTTGGAGGGGATGCTGCTGCTGAAAGCCGAACTACAGCCTTCAACCAACGCGTTAATCCCGACATTCCAGCCCTTGCCGATACAAATTTGATAAGCGGTTTAAGAAAATCAGGGATTACGGTAAGGTATATGCTGAAAAATCCGGTAATGCTTGATATCACTTTTCCAGCCACATCAAATCTGTCGCAAGTAAAACCGCAACTACTCAAACTTTCTAAGAATATTATTTGGTTAAATTTTTCAGAAACAAACATCAGTGCTGCCGATCTGGATTTCCTTAAATCGTGTGCTAACCTGGAAAAGTTAAGGCTGGATAAGACGTCAGTAACAGACGATGTGAGAAACCATCTTATTGGCTTAAACCATCTTGCAGCGGTTAACTTATCTCAAACTCGGATTACGGCAAAGACGATTGAAACGCTGAAGCGCAACCCATCAATAAGAAAAATATATATCTGGGGAAGTAAGGCAGATGTTAATAGCGATAGTGTTGTTATTAATTAAACCTTTTCCTGATGTCTGACAAACGAAATGTGGGAGTTTGATGCAAATGGCTATATGGATAAGCGTTTTGCCAGTATAAACGATCTTGAGATCAAGGAAGAAGATAGAAAATTGCTTTAGCCCAAAGCAAAAAAATCCCGCAGGCTAACCTGCAGGATATATTGGAACCATTTCAAAAATTAACTAAGTTGTAGCTTATTTGTATTAAGCAAGTAGGTATAAACTTTCGAAACCGAATTGCATCCAGATGCTTTTACAGCACTTTTAATGGTCTCTTTAGAAACTCCCCATTTAAGTGACCAAAAATTTAATTCATCTTCTGCAAATACACTGATCAAGTCGTTTTCGCGTTTGGTGTTTTCTTTTAGCTTATTCATAGGCTTTAGCTTTTTATAAATACAAAGGTATTTGGTTTTATACGAAAAATTTTTTAGCTGGTTTTATTTATTAAAGATTTTTTTCTTAGTCGTGATATATCA
>JANMZB010000491.1:0-1266 GCA_031382725.1 Sphingobacteriaceae bacterium
CTCTGCCGCCTTTGCTGCATATGGTCAACCTCGGGGTATATACCACATGGATAATCATTCATTTAACGCCCTTAAAGCCGTCAACCCAGCTCTTGCTACCCAATGGGTCACCGAGCGGAATAACTTGTTAGCCAACAAGCCACAACCAGACCCCAAACCAGCTCCGGATTCCAACCCCGGATTACCATCCGATAATTATCCCGGCAAACCGCAGCCGGCTGTTACACCCGGCGTAATCCCTTCCCAATACGGTCGGACCCAAGCACACGTTGCCACGGTCATCCCCCACACCGACCTCGCTGAACCATCCACGGCACTCAACGCCACTGTTGATGTGGTCGCTGCACCATCACAAGCCCTTAATGCCACTGTTGATGTACCGCCTCCCGATTCTGATCCAGCCACGGCCTTCATCAACGCCGTACAAAGTTCATACCCCGAACACCAATGGTCCGATAAACTCCGACAGGCCTACCACACTCTGCTCGAACTCCAGTTATCCGACGAAGACTCTGATTCTCTCACATACGCGAACCATACTTCATCTATCACTACTAACGTTCATTGCCAATCTCGCGTTTTTGCTGGCCACGCTGCCGTACAGCTCCGCCCCGGCTGGCATTTTAGTACTACCGACGGGGGAGCCGATACCATGATCCTCGGAACCGGCTGGACTTTCCTCGAATACTACCCTGACCGGACCATCAACATTATCGGTTTTAATGAAAAACATGCTCGAAAAACAGGTTGTCGTGTCGGCACAGCGTGCGCCGTCGTTTGCGACTCACACGGTACTGAATACCTCGCGATAGCCTACCAAGCGGTCGAAAATAAAGGGTCACGCACTTCCCTCCTGTCGGAGAGCCAGATGCGTACAAATGGCCTTATTGTGGATTCCACCTCACGCCACCACCTAGGCGCCGATCTCTTACCAGGTACCCAGTCCATCACACTCACCGACCCTAACATCGTTATCCCATTACACCGACAGGCAGCATTGATGATCTGTCTGCACCGCACAGCTTCCCCATCCGAGATTGACACGCTGCCACGTATCCATCTCACCTCTGGCGAACGTTGGAACCCCCACGAACACTATGATGACGAGGAGGTCATTTACCCTCTCAATTCCGCAACCCTGCAAGCGTTTACCGGCCACACATCGCTCATACACCGCTTTTCTCGTATCCGCGGGTTCGTCCTATTATCCATCCTCTCTTGGGTCCAACGCACCATCGTACTCCTCACCCACCTTGTTACCAAGTT
>JANMZB010000238.1:0-3503 GCA_031382725.1 Sphingobacteriaceae bacterium
ATCGGCCCGGTTCGGTTGCCAAGCATCATCCCCCCACTTAAAACTTCGAAATCAAATAGATCCTGATAGCGTTCGTAGATTGACTTGATTACGGGGCTAAAGCCGTAACACCAACCACAAATCGCATCATAAACGTAGATAATTTTCAGTTTCATACCTTAAGGCGCCAAGGGGTTATACCTGGAAAGACAAATACGGATTTTAAAAGTTTGCTGACTTGAAGGAAATATGGCCACAAAGGCGCGAAGGCACTAAGAATAGAGAATCAAATAAATTATGGGGCAAAATACTTTTATGGATCCTGCCTTTGTGTCTTCCAGCCTTCGTTGCTAAAACCTTAAACAGCCACCTCTTTCGTAGCCGCAGGCCTGCCGTTTTTAAAGGCTTCGCGAGGTTTTAAACCTAAAAGTTCGAACATCTGCATATCCTCATTAAAGCCAGGATTTGGTGTAGTCAATAATTTATCGCCCGCGAAAATCGAATTAGCACCCGCCATAAAACAAAAAGCCTGATCGGTTAAACTCATTTCAGTTCTTCCGGCCGAAAGGCGAACTACTGTTTTAGGCATTATGATTCTTGCTGTGGCTATCATACGGAGCATATCCCAAATTGGAACACGGGGCTGATTTTCCATCGGTGTGCCTTTTACCGGCACCAAAGCATTTATTGGAACCGATTCCGGATGCAGAGGCATATTCGAAAGCGTTTTCAACATGGAAATCCGATCTTCCACCGTTTCGCCTAAGCCGATTATACCGCCACTGCAAACGCTGATTTTCGCTTTGCGAACATTATCAATCGTTTTAAGCCTGTCGTCGAACGTGCGTGTGGTAATAATGCGTTTGTAATCGTCTTCCGATGTATCGAGATTATGATTGTAAGCATAAAGACCAGCATCTGCCAAACGGCTAGCCTGCGATTCTGTCAACATTCCCAACGTACAGCAAACCTCCATGTCAAGGCTGTTTACCGCCTTAACCATATCGATCACTTTATCAAAATCACGGTTATCCCGAACTTCACGCCAGGCAGCACCCATACATAAACGAGATGCGCCGCCTTCCTTGGCTTTTTGAGCAGCCTCAGTAACCTGACTAACGGACATTAATGCCTGTACCTCAACGCCGGTATTATACCTTGCTGCTTGGGGGCAATAAGAACAATCTTCGCTGCAACCGCCTGTTTTTATCGATAACAAACTACTTATCTGCACTTCAGAATAGTCTTTATTCTGACGATGAATTGTTGCGGCACGATATATTAAATCTAATAAAGGGCTATGATATATTGCTGCTATTTCTTCTTGGGTCCAGTCGTGTCTGATTTCCATGCTTGAGATAAAAGTCAAAATTAAAAATTAAAAGTCAAAACGGGCTACGAGAACTAATTTATAGCAATAATTTAGTCGCCAATCCTAATAATAGAAAGAAGCCGAAAGAATCGGTGAAAGTTGTAATGATAATGGAAGAGGCTATCGCGGGATCAATACCTACGCGCTTTAAAATTAAAGGGATTGAAGATCCGGCGATACCGGCGATGATGAGGTTACCCGTCATCGCCAAAAAAATCACAAGTCCAAGTATCGGATTTTGATCGTAAAAAGAGGCCCAAAGAAACACAAAGAAGCCAATAACTGCACCATTGGTCAATCCCACCGAAAACTCTTTCAAAACCGTTCTAAAGGCTTGGTTATCCGTTAAATCATTTAACGAAATACGGCGAACCGTAACAGCCAGAGCCTGAGTGGCCGTGTTACCTCCCATCCCTGCAATAATGCCCATATAGGCTACCAATACGGGTAATGAATCAATTGTACCATCAAAGTGACGAGTAATCGATGCCGCAAGAGATGCGGTAGCCAGGTTCAATATGAGCCAGGGAAGCCGACTTTTAACAGCCTCTCTCCAGTTACCGGCAAGTTCTTCATCTTCTGATACACCGGATATTTTTAACATATCCTCTGTACTTTCCTCCTCAAGTACATCGATTACATCATCAAATGTAATACGACCCAGCAGATGCATTTCATCATCTACAACAGGAATACTTGTAAGATTATATTGGGATAAAAGCTTGGCTACCTCTTCCTGATCTGTTGTTGCTTTTACAAATACAAAATCGTCTTTAACCAGTTCGCGGATGTGAACAGAATATTTTGACTTGATGATGTCTTTGAGTGATACAATACCTACAAGACGATTATTATTATCAACGACATTAATGGTGTAAAACTCTTCGATTTCTTCAGAAAGCCGAATTATTTCTTCAAGTGCTTCTTTTTTGGTGAGGCTACTATTCACTTTCAGAACCTGGGTGTTCATCAAGCCACCCGCCGTGTCTTCTTCGTAAGTTAGAAGTGTACGAATAGAGGACGCATCTTCCTGATCTATATCAGTGAGGATCTCGTTCTGCCGTTCTTCAGATAAAAGGCTGATAATATCTGCTGCATCATCATAATCCATCTCTTCAACAATTTCTGATCGTTTTTCACGATCCAGATTGTCGAGGATTTTTTCCGGATGAATTTCGACATTCATTTCAGAAATAACCTCGGAGGCGATTTCTAAAGGAAGAATATTAATGATTTTTTCGCGAGCTTCCTGAGAGAGTGATTCAAAAAGAATAGCTATTTCTGAGGCATGATATTCTGATAATAAGACCTTTAGGGTTTCATCATCCGCACCAAGCGCCTGCTTAATGCGCTGAATGTCGTTTTTATCAAGCTCAAATGATTGCATTGCCTGCTAAAGTACGAAAATGAGGCCTCTTCTCAAGCTTTTATGTTAGAGAGGTGTTATGAAATGATTATCTGAACCAGCCTTTATGCCAGAAAAATATCAGTTGGGCTATAGCGATAACTGCCATTACAATGCAAGTATAAAGGTACCCGTTCTCGGCATACAACTCAGGCATATTATTATGTAAGACCTTCCCTGTGGCGGGGTCTTGATAGGCGAAATTCATCCCATAAACTCCTGCGATAAAAGTTAATGGAATAAAAATGGATGAAATAATGGTGAGCACTTTCATCACCTGATTTGTTCTATTGCTCACAAACGACAGGTACATATCAATCAAACTGCTTGTTATCTCCTTATAACTTTCAACCAGATCAATAATCTGCATCGAATGATCGTAAACATCTTTTAAATACAGCTTGGTGTTTTCGGTTATGAGCGGCGAAGTGCTGCGCAGCATATCGTTTATTTTGTCACGTTCGGGCCAGGCGGCCCGACGCACGGTTATGAACGCACGTTTAATTTCCTGCGCTTCAATAGTAATTGATTTATCCGGTCGCCTGTAAAGTCGCTCCTCTAAGGTATCCAGTTCTTCACCAAACCGGTTAATGAGATGAAAATAGTTATCAAGAATCATATCCATTAAGGCATACATCAGATAGGATGTTCCGCTGGTTCTGATATTTCCTTTGCCTTCTGTCAAGCGAAGTCGAACGGGCTCAAGGCAATCGGTATAATCTTCCTGGAAAGTAAAAAGAATATTTT
>JANMZB010000589.1:0-1175 GCA_031382725.1 Sphingobacteriaceae bacterium
CTTAAAAACTCCTCTTGCTCTTTAGGACTTTTTGCTATCCACCATGGGGTTAGCTCGTATTTGGGTGGCTCTGTAAGAAAGAATTCTTTGTATTTGGTTACGAGGTCACCAATGCGTTCCATGCACTTTTCCCGATATTCATAAAATCTTCTCAGTTTAAAATCAAATCTTTTTAGGGTATCAATCTGTCCTTCGAGAATGACCAGTTTTCTACTGATGTCTTTGGCTTCACGGTCTATTTGTAATTTGACCAAGGCATTGATATTGGTGAAGAGGGCAAATTTTACCTCTTCGGGATCTAGGCTTTCGATGTCTAACACATTGCCTCTATCACCCCTATACCAAATGTCATTGATGCGGTGCATCTTTTCATCCAACTTTTGAAATACAAAAACGTCCATAGAATTTTCTACGAGTGGCATCGTTACTCTGATGTAGCCAAACTCATTTCCTTGTCGCCACGCCCTACCTTCGAGTTGCTTGATGTCTGTGGGATTCCAGTCGGGATAAAGGTTGTAGATGTTCGCACATTTCTTTTGCAAATCTATCCCCTCTCTGATGGTGGCAGTACCTATGATAATTTTAACCACCCCTTCCAAAAACGCATCTTTGATGGTTTCTTTTCGGTCTTGACTGATCCCCGAACTGATGATCTCTACCTCATCGAGGGTAGCCTTGTTGAATTTGACTTTCGTTTTGTAGCCGATCTCCTTTTCAAGATATTCCTTGATAAAGGGAAAAAAACTCTTTCCACGGTTGGCATAAATGATTTGCCCAGAAACAGTTTCATTTTTCGCTTCATGGTATTCTTTCACCGTGCGAATGCACTGCATGGTGTATTTGAGTTTGGGTGATTCCTCTATGAACTCCAAATAATCCTCTGGGGGCAAACTATGTTTATAGAGGAACGGACTTAACGCATTGTCCAGTGATTGCCCCAAGGCAATCATGACATTCTTGTCCCTTGCTGTTCCTGACCTTGCGAGCTCTACTATCTCTTGTTGGTTAGACCGCTGAATTGGGGTCATAGCAAGGTAAGTCAATATCTGTTTTTCGGGAGCAAGCCTGCGGATATTGCCATCGCTTTGTACCGCATTCAATCTGGGCAAATTGATTTTGCAAGGACGTTTTACTCCTGCTTCTTCCCCTGTTTTGTAATTGATGTGGTTGTAAAT
>JANMZB010000598.1:0-15849 GCA_031382725.1 Sphingobacteriaceae bacterium
GTCCGCTTTTGGGAGTAACGGCATACTCCTGGGTGATCTTTGCATTGTATCTTGAAATTGAAGCCTTAAAACTATCTACGGATTGAAAATAGGTGATACTTGTATCAACCTCGAAAAGCTCTGTAGCAAAGCGGTCATAAAGTGAAGTCGGCACCCAGCGTTCCCCAAGATTAAAATCAAGCAACTCAAAGGGTATCTTTTCAGGTTGAACTCTTGCAATGGCATCCAGGCTGCGCTGGTACTGTTCATTATGGGGATGCTGAAGTAGCATTTTTTCCGCTATTGATAACTTCTCTACTACGTTTCCGGAAAGGTATTGATCAGATGTTTCCCAGTTATTATTAGCCGGGTTCATATAGATATGGCTTCCCAGGCTTTCTATTACTTCGCCTGATGCCATTCCGGTAGCAGTTTCGATAAAACTGATATCAACCCTGCCTTTTTCGTTCAGGCAATGTGCCAGCGCTTCAACCGAATCATCTGTGCGGAATTGTTCATCCGCTTTGGTAATAGCTTCTTGTAAAATATCCGCTTTAACGAAGTTTTCACCATCTCTTCTTTCAAGAGAGGATAGCATTATAAGCCCGAATGCGATATCACTACTGATAAACTTTTTATTGTATGTGCTATTGAGCAATCCATAGCGGCCCACGAAAGAATCATAAAGCTGATTCAGGTCCGCTCTTTCCTCCTGAGTAACGGTTTCCCCGTTTACCTCTCTAGTTACCAGTTGCAAATAAGCGTCCCGCAGACCTATGTACTTTTCAAAAAAGCTGTGCTGATGTTTGGGTATTGACAGGGGATGAAAGGAAGCCTGAAGATCCTCGCCAGGTTTGCCTATATATCCAACCTGATCGTCGTGCAGCAGAAGCGTTCCTTCTTTATAGAAGGACTTCAGGTCATTAACAAGGCCGGACGTGCTCTGCTCTAACCCAAATGATTCTTCCAGGGTTTTATCCCCTTCATAGATATAATTGTAGCCGTACTGCTTCAGGTCATTGGAGAGGTTCTGTATGGCATCACCTAATTGCATGGCATTCATCCATGAAGAAAGAAACTTTATTTCTGCAACATTGGATTGTAACCGGTATTGGTAGCGGTTGCTATTTTTAAGCTGCGCAGTTATCAGTAAAAAACTATCGTGTGTTGGATTATTTTTAGTTCTGATCGTACTGATAATGCGGGCTGAGTCAATTGAAACTTTTTCTTTATCTGCATTACTGATATAGGCACTGGCCCTGTTAACCGTAGCAGCCGTAGCCGTATCGAAAAGACCAAGCTGCATTTGACTAGCGGCCTCCTTTGCTTCCGGCACTTCCAGGAATGTAAATTGTTTGTTGCGCTCTGATTCGTTTAAAGCGAGCTCGAATTGAACATTCTCAAAGGCCTGCTTATTGAATCTTTCTGAAAATCCTTCCTGTAATATTGGTTGCAGTTTATCCTTGATATCTTCCAGTGCACCACGTTGCCAGATGGACTGGTTGATTGCACCATATTGATTAGTGCCCGCTTTAACCTCATTTCCTGTGATTAGTTCAGGATGAGCAGCGAGATAACTGTTGACCGCATATGCACCGAGCTCGTTACGTTGCTGCGTAGTTTCTATCAGCAATAGTTCTTCAGCTGAAAGCATTCCCTTTTTATCATTTTTCTGTACGATAAGCAGGTGACTGGGGGCTTCTGTATTACCAGTATCCTTCATCAGGTTATCCGGCATTACAGTAATACTGATCAGATCAGCTTTTCCAAACAAGTATGTACGTGCCTCTTTGTTGGAAGAATTATTTAAGAATGCGTCCGTCGTTACATAGGCAAGCAATCCGCCATTCCCGATTTTTTCCAGGCCTTTTGCAAAAAAATAATTATGGATCTTGCCAGTCAGGTTCTTATCCCTGATACTGGCATCATAAACCGGAAAATTACCAAAAGGGATATTGCTGATAATAAGGTCATATTTACCATTGTCGCTTACAGGTGTTTCTTCAAACCCCGACACATAGACTTTTACAGGTACTTCCAGCTTACTGCTAAGTGCCTGTAATATCTTACCGGATAAAAAGTCCTTTTCTACAGCCGTGATCTTAACGAGATAAGGAAAAACCTTTACAGCTTCAGTAATGAAAATGCCTGCTCCGCTGCTAGGTTCATAGATGCGCCGGGGCTTAATACCTTGTTCACCCAGTGCGTTATATATACTTTGGGGGATTACTTCAGGGGTATAAAACGCAGTTAGGATACTGTTCTTAATAGAAGTAATAGCTGTTTTATAATCTTCTTCGTTTAGGTGCTGCTTTAATAACTGATGCAGTTCCATGACCTTTGTATGTAGCCGCAGATCTGCTTCGCCGGCACCCAAGCGTTTCCATTCTTCAATTGAAGAGTTAGGAAATAGCACGGCCTTGATACCCCCAAAGCCTGAATAGTTTTGCAGGTTGATTAGGTCATTGCTACTAAGCGTCTTGTTACCCTTCTCCCATTCCAGCGCTATTCTGATCGCATCAATATTCCCGCTAAGTTTTTGCAAAAGATTATAAGCCATACTGCAATTTTTTCTGTTCACTCTTATCTCTTTTCACAGACACTATTATCCTGTTCGTCCTTTATCTATCTGGTGTTAATAGGGGCTTTATCTACTGAGGTAATCCTTTATGATCCCGGTTATTTCATACCGGAGCATACGGTCATCTTCATTGTCCTCATTGAAGTTGTAGTTCTGAAAAGTTGGTTGAGTCGCCTCTATAAGGTTTAAGATCTCATAGGTTAGTACCCCATTCGTTTTAAAATAGGTGTAAGCTGACAGGAAGTCTTCCTCTAATGCCCTAAGCAGATAATTATATTTAGAGGGCCTTAAATCTTGAGTTAACTGATTCATGCATAGCTCTTCGATGACATACTGTGGCTTATGCTGATTCAGAAGGAGAGTAATAAATGGTTCAACCGACTGGACTTTATCCTCCAAATATTCTCTTAGTGAAAATCCGTTCTGTAGAGAAATCAGCAGATCTGGATTGTTCTGCATGATGTAGCTTTTAAGCTTCTCGATTAATATGGCTTTCATAATGTTCGGTTTTAAACGCCAAAGAATGATTTAATAACAGTGGCCACAACTACAAGAAATACGCATGAACCAAACCATGCCGCAGCAACCTTACCTGTATCCTGGTCACCGCCATTCCATTTCTGATAGACCTTTATAGCGCCTATTAGTCCCACAAGGGCTCCAACAGCATACATCAGTTCAGTGCCTGAATCAAAATAACCACGCACTTTCTCTGTGGCTTCGTTAATGCCAGCATTACCATCCTGGGCTATTGCAGATATTGCAGAAAACATCATGCAATACGCGCAAAGAGTTACTGAAAGTAACCATGCTTTTCCTACTAGTCTTTGTTTTTCACTAGGCCTGTTTTTGAAATTTAATCTCCACTTTTTCATATCTCACATTATTTAAATTTTTCTTTAAAAATCTTCCTTAACCGCTCCGCCGTTATGGCGGAGCGGGGGAAGCCGGCTGCCATCACAATCCCTTTTCTCTCTTCACTCGCTACATCGCACAGGGACGGATGGGGGCCATTCTTTTCCGGTGTCTGTCCAACCTCTCTAATCTTCTACACCTTTACACCGGGATACATAAGCGGGAGTAGTGAACTCCAACCCTCATTCAATTCCTCTTCACTGAACACTACCCCGCATATTTCTTTAGCATGTTGCATGATGTAATTATTGATAGCAGCCCGATAAGCAGGCGTATGCAAACCTTTATAATTAGCTAACCTGATTTTTAACTGGTCGAATAAAATTTGCTTATCTGCTCCTGTGCCAGCTTTTTCAAGAATAGTATAGCGCAGGTCATTGACTACCATTTCCAGTTCATCGAAAGAATTTTCTTGCATAAAGTCTTCGGGAAAATATTCCGGCTGTTTCCGTTTCGTAGATTTTCCTGAAACTATTTCTTTGATTTCCTGCCTGTAATATTTAAGGATCACAAACAGGTAATAAGCTGCGAGTAATAACCCTGTTCCGATGAGATATTCACTCCATGACACGTTGCTTAGCATAATCTGATTTTTGTTTTTTCGTTGGTACCAGGAACCATTCCCTGATGTACGAAACAAAGGTGCGGTGTCTGAAAAGCTATTTTTAACACTTTGGTGGTAGCTACTAAAAATTTATTTTGTAGCAGTTTTGGTTAAATTTTGAAAAATCTCGAAGAGAATATCTTATACTATAAGCCAGGGATTGGCTTTAATAGATTGATCGTGATGACGAGAGTTAGAGTCGATAAATACGAAATATTGACCAATAGATTTGACACACCTTCATGGTAGCTACCAAAAACTTATTTTGGTTCATATTGCTTAAGGGAACTTAAGGAAACGCTAGCAATAGTGCCTGCATTTTCCAAAAATTGCCAGTACCTTACTTTCAGTTGAAAGTGATTTTGAAGGCGGATAAAAAAAGATGTTTCTTCCAGCGATAACGGTGAAGGCGCTACAATATCAACTCTATGATCTCGACCTCATCAAACCAAAGTGCATAATCCAGTAACTGGCCCATTGCTTCTTGGATGTTTTTACGTGCCATGGTCGAGGTCGTCACTTCAATGATCGAAATAATCTTATAGGCATGCTGAAGCACGATATCTGCAGTTTCCGTTCCAAAATCTGTTTTCTCAACAGACAGATTTTTCTATTCTCGGTAAACTCCGGCCCAAGATACTTTACTAATGCATTGGTTATAGTCGTATGTGCCGAAAAACCGAGGGTTGTGTTACATTGGTATGACGCTCATAACCTTAGTGGTATTTGCAATGCCAGGATTGAACCTAAATTCTTTGTTTAGCGGATAGACCAATTTAGCCAGTAACGCAGGAGTGACTTTAGAGGGTATAAACCTATTATATTGTTTGCCACGTAAACCCGGAACCAATCTGGGAATTTCAACCAATTCATTTCCCAGAACTTTAAAGCGAACATTGGCCTGAAATCCCTCCACTTCTATCGCGCCCGGATCCCCTCCGGCCATTTCTATTTCATTAACAAATTCATCAAGTTATTGATTATATAACTCATGAGCGGGGAATTGAGCGGGATCGCCAGGCTGGATAATTTCAAGATTGGCGATTTTGCCTACTAGGTAGCGTTCGACACTTTCCTGATGGATCGTAAATAAATAAGCGGCAGTCACAAGAGCAACTGTTGCAGTCAGATCCTTGGCGCTTCGAATATAACCGTATTGAAAGCCTTTTGAAAGATACCGCGCATTAAAGAGCCACTCTTCGCCACCAAAATCATACTGATTTTCAAAAGCCACATTGCTTTTCCCTGGTCGTTCTCATTCCAATCATGATTTACAGGTAATTCCCAGCCTTTTGTATTCCATGTTAACCGAAAGAGGCGGTTCTTCAGCTGGCGGATTCCTTAAGGTTACCATTCCATTTTTACAGGAAAACAGGTGTGAGTATTTGCTAAGCCTCCCATATATTTGATTGTACTCGGGTGATTTTCATCCTTTTTCAGGTTGAGGCTATCCCGGCTAATAATATCTGCAATTTCAGTCTTACGAAATGGTGTCCCGGCATTTCGTAAGACATCAGTGAAAATGTCGTGAAGATAAATTGCTTTCATTAAGATAAGGCCTTAATGGCTTTAAGTATTTTCTAAATGTCATGAATTGGATTATACGTTTGATCCAGTCCAAAAGTGATTTTATACGCAATCTCGCCATACCTATAATACTGTCAGTTCTTAGATTTTGTATAGAGGTTTAGCAAAGGGATATCTACACAAACAGACAGACTGTACCTTGTGTATAATTTGCCTGAGTAATCATTAGTATCACTGGTAACCTTTCTTAGGTTCGGGCCCACTTGAGTACTAAAATTACAAGAGATCGGTGTTTTTGGAATACCAAGGGAGAGGAATATGCCCGGTGAAAAGATATCATTAAGTTTTATTTCTGGTACCTGCTCCGTTTTATCATCATTAAAGCGGTAAGCAGCAATGGCACCCAAATCCACTATTGAAAGAAATAACGAGGTTGACCATCCTTTACCCGGTACTACAAAAAACAGGCGGTTGCCTCTACTGATGGATATGCCTATTGGTGCTGCAACTCCAAAACTATTGAACTTTTTAAATGGTCTATTTTCATCCACGCCCTTAATTACCTCATTGCCAACAAAAAGCCCGCAATAAGCGTTTAGCGAGACATTAAAAACTGTTTCACGTTTGATACTGGAGCTTCCGACTGGTAATGCCACAGATTCAATTGCGCTCTCCACCTCCTCGCTGTTCTTTGCCTCTACCATGCTGGCCATAAATGCACCGTACCTTGTGATCTTCAGCAATACCTGGTCAGCTTCCTTTGCCTCAGGGTCTTTATCTTTGATGGCAGTTGCAACCAGATTGTTGGCTGCGATGACTTGTGAAACTTCCTGGTCAGCATTTGCTTTTATAACCGCATCTGCAAATTCAATTTTTTCTTTTTTAGAAAGGGCTACTGTATTTGCCGCTACCTGGGCTGTAGCGGGACGGGCATACACAGAACTGTAAATAATCGCTGCCTGGTTTACAACTTCGGCATACCTTTTACGGTTTATTGCAGAAACGAGATCGGTAACCTGATAGGCTGTGGTAAAGTAGGGTTTGGCATCTTTGCCAAATGTATGGATAACCGATATGCTGCCTAGGAAACTGAAGGAAGAGATTTCCGTAACTGATTCCAATAACCTAACTGTCGTTTTAAAATATTTAGCATATTGCTCCACTTTTAGGGAATCCGACGCTGTTTTGTCAAACTCCTTTATCATCTTATTCAATTCGGAGGTCTTTGTGCCAACTGACATTACGAATTTCTTGTAATTAGGGTATTCTGTAGTAAAGTTCGTAATACTCGAAGACTGATTTAGCAGGTCATACAGATTTTTACCTGAGCCATAATCTACCTTATTATACTTGTTTTTTTCAACTTCAATAAGAAGCCCTAAGTAGATCTTCATGACATCAGGGTTATCAGCCACTTCGCGGATCTTATCTATACCGACCCAGTACGCCTTTTTTACTGTGTCCGTTTCTTTAAGTGATTCACTGAATAGCTGTAAGGTTTTTAACCCGCCTTTTAGAAGATCAATCTTAGCTTTCGCAGCAGTAGGGGGATTGTCCAGATAGGTTACAGGAAAACCTTGCAGTACATCACCTGGGTGTGTATTTTGCCTTAACGAAGTAGAAATGTAACAGCCGGAAAGTAATGAGGTCTTTAACATAAAATTCTGGTCTTTTGCGAAAAAAGTAGGATGGTTGTCAATTATCACAGGAAGGTTTTCATCAATTACGTTCAGGTCTGCACGAAAGGTTTCACGAAGGTTATTGATATAATTACTATAGCGATAAATTTCAGAATCAATAATCAAAAGCAGTGCGTTGGTCTTCGGGAACAGCATTTTAAGGTCGTTATTAGCATCGATCTCGTCCTTGAAGTTTTGGAAGAAAGCAATGCTTAATTCCTGCTTTGTACGCTTTACAATAAATTTAGCAAAGCCGTCGGCTATATTAGTTACATCAAGCCCCCCAACTGCGTTAGCTATGCCCTTTAAATTTAGGGCGCCTTGCACATTACCCGAGCTGTAGACATACTGCAAATCATTCTTTAAAAATTCATTTTTATCGAGGTCTGTTTTGCTCGTGATGCTGTATTGCGTATTTAAGATTTTTTTAATGGTGGCTGCCTTGCTGCTCGCTTTCATATTGGCAGCGATAAAAATTGCATCATTTATGATAGAACCGGGTGTATAAATTGCGTTAGATGGTATTGCCGGGTCGACTTCAAGTTGGGAAACCGGTGTTAAGTGAAACGTACCGAGGGAAACCCCATTAATCTTAACTGAAAATTCATCCGTTACATGTTTACAGTCATCACATCCTACAATCTCATGCTGCCCATTAATGAAGACCTTAAAATACTCGGGCTCATCAGCGTCTTTTTGAAAATGATTTCCAAGTATGTTATTGCTATTATTGGCGTGAATCCCACCTGTTAAGATATCAAACGTTTTTTGGTCAAACGACTTATCGACCATGAAAATATAGGAAGCATTTTTTTCACCTGAATAAGCTGTGTTGAGTGAGCCGTTGGCATTGATGTAAAATTTTTGTTGCGCATAACTTCCGTAAATTGTGTGGAACGTCAGCAGGAGGATAAATGAATGTTTCATGATTAAACGGTTGTGAGGTTGAATGATTTAAGAGTCGCTTCTATAGGCAGTACCAGCGAGAAATTCTTGGCAGTGCCTAAAAGGATGCCGATTAGACTGCCTGTTTCAATGTGGAATATGCTGCTGCCCGAATCACCATCTTCTGAAATAGGCTGGGCCTGTTGGCGGTCCCTTGTTGTAGAAACCAGGATGATATTCTTCTTGTAGTGTGAGCCATCGCTATACCCGACATCAAGGCCTACATTATAGTCAATAATGTAACCTTCAATGGTTTTATTATTGCGGGATAACATCCTGATATTCGGAATAGATGTTTTTACGTCCGCATCAACCACCTTATGATATTTATCCTTGAATTTTTTTAAATTAGAACTTTCTGCCTGTGCGGGGTCAAGGGATACGACGGCAAGATCCTGCGTAGAATTTAGAATCTTGAATATCCATTTACCTCCCAGGTCACCATTAAAGAATACCGGTGTTTGTTTGTCCGGGTTAAGGACACCGTTATAAAGTTCGTACATTCCGAATGTATTGATATGTGCAGAGGTCACAACTCCCCTGAAGCCGTCCACAGAACGAACGGCGCAGCAAAGCGAGCCAGGATATTTCATATCCACGTCGCTTGCAATTTGTGTATCCAGTTGGGAATATTGGATACGGGGCATACCGGTATCTTTGATAATTTCGGTATCAATTGTTTTTTTGGTCCCGTCCGGCATCAGAACTTCCAGTTGTGAGGGAATATCCACTGTATTCTTATCCTTCAGGTAAATAGCTATGACGTGTGATTCACCTGCATCTTTTACAGCATCACTTACCGACAGAATATTGGGGAATTTGTCTTTTAAAAACTGGGCATTTTGTGACAATGCCATTCTTGCGATATCTGCACTATTAAAATTTAATGCAGAAACTCCTGTTGAGGCCGATTCTTTGGGAACTGCCATTTTACTTTCAAAGAAGCTCTGCGTAGCCTTGGCGCCAAATGTGAAGGCAATGATACCTACCCAATACTGGTCAATACCTGCCTGTTCTAAAGAGGTAATGCCATTTGCCCAGCCGATCTTCAGCAGCAGCATACAGACCACGTTAGTGACCATGAATACCACGATACGCATCGTGCTAAGTCCTTCGTTACCTTCCAGTAAGGAGGGGAAAGCCATCGAAAACCCCAGCATGGTTATAAAGAAAGCGATGGCAACGATCTTAGGAACCTTTTCGTCTAGGGAAAAGGAGCAGGCAATGAGCGCCAAAACACCCAACATCATCATGCAGAAACCGACAAACCGAATTATGGTCAGTTTGCCTTCTTTTTTGTCAATGAAATCTCTCATAAAAACAGAAGTAATATATCAATACTATTTCATCTGAACCAACAGTCAACTGGAAAGCGCTGAAAAGTGGGAGGTATCATTATTCTAATGATCTATTCTTAAATAAGGTGAATCAAATTAGGTAGGGTGTTCGATTATTGTGATTGTTTGATTTAATGAGCCCAATTTAGCAACATTTTAGAACGTCAACATATCTACTTATACAGACACTTACTCATACTTTTTAAACATTACCGGCCTACTAACCAATAGTGTTCTAAAAATATTTGGGCGGTATCGGAAGAGGTTTTTCCTTATTTCTGCTGCCTGCCCTTTAGTAAACATAACCCTGCAATCCGAATAGTCCATGAAGTTGTTAAACATGGGGAGGGTACGGCCTGGACAGGTGTTTCCTTTCATGTACCTGCTTTCAGAGTTGCACCCACTACCCAGACCTGTTTCATCATTCTGCGGTTCGGTATCGGCAATGCCATCATTCTCTTTGCTGCAGCCGTCTTGAAAAATATGGTATAAGCCCAGCCAGTGGCCGGTTTCATGTGTAAGAAGGCGATACTCACCACCGACCCATTCGTAATATAAAAATATCGCATCCGTTGCGGGGTTATTCCATGGTTTGGTGTAGGTAAAACCATCGCTGCCTATCTTGCCAGAATATATATTCAGGTAACGATCCGGCGCAATTATGGGGTCAGATTTATATAAATCGCCCCTCCGGGTGCGCTTCACTCTTTTTATGCCTTTGTCAGGCGACCCGTAAAATGTCGTATCGGCAAGTACAAAGCTGATGTTAGGATTTCCAATCAAGTGGCGATACTGAGGATAAGTATCTGTCGTATCAGCATTCAGTTTTTGAAAGTCCCTGTTCAGGTCACTGATTTCCTTCTCTATATTTTTTTTACTGATATTCTCCTGGTTACTTTTATACACCACATGAAAAATTACCGGGATGATCAATTTTTCCTCTGGGAGGGTGACAATATTGATTGCTTTATAAGACCCATGTACCACCGCAGTGTCCTGTTGATTTGATGTTTTTTCCGAAGAGATAAACCCACAGCCTTTTAGTTTACCGAACCGACTTGGTGGTGAACAGGAACAAATACAAAAGAATACCATTGCCAGGGCAAGCTGGTAAACTGCTTTTGGCCTGGTATAAATAAAAAGGGTATCCATAAAAATTTGTTGATTAGGTTTGAGAAGCATCTTATGAATTTTCTTCTTAAGAATCTACAAGTAGACCCATATTGACATAGGGAAAATTTTATAAAAGTTAATTTTATGTCGCCAAGTTACAATACTTATTTAATATAACACGTTAGAAATGCACTATTTGAAATTATTTAACCTATCCTTAAGCTAACCAAACAGTGCTTAATTAATACTTAGGTCGTTTATGATAACTTTAGCACATCGGTAAAGACACTTGTAAGGGCTTAAGAGATACAAGTTCAATAGTGAAAATGCTAAAGTAGTTTCGATAGTGCATAATGTAGGCTTAATGCCTCATAATTTACCTATTATGTATTCAAGAAAGTGTCACTTTACTACATTCTAAGAGCCACTAATTTCTTTAAGCATTAGAAAAAGATTTGAAATTTGTATAGGAATCACATTCCCCCTCGACGGTGCAAAACTTATTAAAGAGATAATGCAATCTTCAAACATCAGGTTGCCGAATTTAACTAGCTTGTTAAAGCTGCTAATTTTTTCAAATCATTAATAAAGTGGTTCGAAAAGCACACAATTTGGTGAAAGAAAAATGCTGCTTTTCAGGGCAGCATTTAAAGTTTTAAAGATTGTTGTTAAATGTTCCGAAGTAAAGCATTTGCTTACTTCGAAAAATTAAAGTCTGCCTCATCCATGCGCCGTTCCAGGCTTTCTTTAAGCGTATCGAGGTAGGCCGTTCGATTTTTTTTCCTAATGCGCATACTTTGGAAGGTTCTATAAAAATTCCCTACCTGTATATTGAAAAATGATTCCAGGTCTGCTACTATTTGTTTCACATCTCCTTTGCCGTTATTAATAGAGCCCCGTGAATGCATAGCATATACCAACTCAATAAGCGCCGCTTTAGAATCAGTCCAACGATTTCTTGGTTTTTCATCTTTTGAAGATATTAATCCCGGATGATCCAAAAGAAAAATAACATTATTGAGGTAATGTTGTAAATTCTCGAATGCCTGCAATTTGGCTAATTTAAAACTGTGAATGGTGCTGAATCTTAGATCTATATCCAGCATGTATTCGGGATGTAACGGCTCTTCATCAGATTCACGAAGAAAATACAAGCTGTCATACATCGTCTTGCCGCTCCGGTAATAAACATATAACGCATGATTCCGTTCGAAATACATACGGTTTCGTTGGATCACCTGCCGGTAATAAGCTTCTAATACATTCCTGTCACCAATTGGCTTATTTGCTTCGATGTAGAATAACTCGGTGAAATAAATTAGCTCCCTTATAAATTGTGGCTTGATCTCTTTGAAAAATAAAATTTCTTCCTGCTGGTCTTTGAAAGTGTAATTATGAATGAATTCTTTCAATTCACGGATTGTAGATTGTATAATCTGGCAGGATCGTTCCGCCATTTGTAAACCATTTTCTGTTTGCATTGCCACTTCTGCCAAAGCCTTATGCAAATTGGCAAGTGCTTTCTGTGTATACTGTATCATAGGGATAGATTTTATTTGTAGTTTGTACAGGTAAAAGTTAAATACTAAACAAATGACAAGTTAATGGACGATAACCGACATTTCGTTCAGTTACAAATCCTTATCATTTGATTATTGCCGATAGGTAAAGCCGAAAGAATACTGTGAATTCGACTACATAAATACCAGCAATATAATCTACGGCATAGTGGTCTTAAAAAATTCAATCTCGGCTTCAGAATCCTCAAAGTGGTATTCCTGGACGAATTTCCTAAAAGTTCTAAAATTGGGATGATGCAATAAAGCGATTTGGATAGATTTTTAATAGCTCCATTCAATGATCCATTAATGTTTTCCAGTTGCAATTCCACCTGGGAATACAACTTGTTGGTGTGTGTGTCTAACATAAGCAGTAATTAAAGTGAAATTCTGCTCCGCCTGTTAACTGGCAATATTTAATCACATAAGCAGAAAAATAGTAGAGATTTTATCATATAAATTCGTTTACATTTCTAAACAAAATTGAGAATTTTAGCCAGGTCTGTAAATACGCTAATAGTAGTATTTGATCTACATCAAAAGGAGTATTTCGCTACTAACATGAGAAAATAAGTTTAGCTATCTATTACTGTTGCTCCAGCTTATGGATTAATTCAACTTTATTACTGGCATCTGCTTTTTCGAATACATTGTGTACGTGTTTTTTTACAGTAAACTCTGAGATGAAAAGCTTTTCACCAATGGTTTGATACTTGTAACCTTGCCTGAGCAATTGTACAATTTCAATTTCCCGATTAGTTAACTTGAACCGGCAGCAATTTTGCTGAAATGAGGAAGGTCTTACTCCATTTATGGTCAAATCCGTCAATTGCTGATATTCAACTCTGGCCTTGGTTATGGACTTCCATATGAATAGAATAGTGATAACTACAAAACCGGCATTCGTAAAAATGACCTCTATGAACTGACCAAGATTATAATAAGCGATAATAGTCATAGAAATCCATGGAATTACCGCTAAATACACGGCAATAACCTCTATGTAATTCGTTTTGCTTTTGTTTTGCAGATATTTTATCCGTATAGCCCTGGTAATTGCCCATAAAAGAACAAGAGAATAGAAGAAGGGCACAACTACTCCATGCTTAATAGCAAAATCGAGATTTTGATTAACGGAATATACTCCTACAAAAAAGATAAGATAGGGCAGAATCAGAAATAAAAATACCCCATAGATTGCGTGAAAACGTAGACGATGGAGATCAAAGCCTTTATAAAAATAATAAGGAAAATAAGAGGCCATTATAAAACCGCTACCGTAAGCTACGCTGTTTTGAGCGACAATTGGGATATTAATTTCCGGATCAGGAAAAAGGCCACCTGTTATGTTATAGACAACCAGCAGAAATAATAAGATCAGATAGTATAGGCGTTGCTTATCCTGTGGACGGGATAAGTAATGTATACACTGATAGAAAAACATTAAACCTTCTAATCCTGCAAATATCAACGTTATCAGCAGCATTTCTGTACCAAATGCCTTTGTCACGCTGCTACCTCCTCAAATCCAGTTTTAGAAAATAAAGCTTATACGATAATTCTTTTTGATCATAAATTTTAAAACCGAATTTTTCATACCAGGGGAGATTTTTCAAGGTAGATGTTTCGAGATAAATAGGTCTCTTCTTTAATTTGCAATCTGCTATAAGTGCATTTAAAAGCTCACTCCCGATCCCTTTATTTTGATATACAGGATCAACACCTATAAACCATAGATAATACATCAATTCTTTAGGCTGCACTTTTTTAATCATTGCCTCCCTTTTAAGAGTCCTTTTTATGTTCTCTAAACCAACACAGGCAAGGATTAACTTCACATCAAGCAATATAGATTTAATCGTTGTGCTCTTATTATCAGGATATAATACCAATGCACATGCGTTATTATCATCAGATAAATAAACAGATCCAAATAAAAAACAAACTTCAAAGGAATAGTCCATCAGAGCTTTAATGCGGTTTGTTCTTTTCGCATCCTGCTTTACGATGTAGTTAACACTTTTATTAGTTTCGAACGATTTGGTTAGTATATCAACTATCAAATCTTTGTCTTTATACTCTGCATTTTTCATATTAATATGGTTTTAGGTGTATGATGTGTAAAAGAAGATGTTTGCACAAATTCTAGTGGTTGCAGGAAAAATAAACCAGGAAATTACTTTTAACAAATGCTGTTTAATGCATAGGCATCATGTTTAAGCTTTTATAAAAACCAGCCAGTTTAGTTATTTAATTGCAGTTAATATCTGGCTGTATATTAGAAATATACGTCAAGCTGAAAATATGGTTACCATTTTAACACTGCTTGAGATGTCAGTAAAAAAGTGACAGATCGTTTTTCATCCTCCTTAATAATATGACGAAATAAAACTCTAGATAGTAACAGTTGGTAGTGAAAATAAAGGGATTAGGTATTAGGATACTATAATTCAGACAAAATTAGCTAAGTGGCAGTATGCATGAATTAGTGACGTTTATATCAACCATTAGAAATGAGAAAGGCTTGTGGCTAAAAATGTGATTGAAGAGTGCTCTACGGGACTTGCGAATATCTATTTGTGCTGTAACAAAAGCAATGGCAGCATTTTAGCGGTGGCGGGATTGGTTACATTTTTTTGGGTTAATTACAATAAGGAACTCAAGTTAATATCTTCTACATAAGGTTGCAATAGCCTGATAACTTTAAATGGACGAATCTTTACTACATGGTCATCAGCAGCCGCATGAAGGGACATTTCAATGAAGAAATCTTTATGTGAAAACAAAAACACAAGATGCTCTCCTTCATAGCGTAGCCCAATACTAATGCTATTATTCAGCATCTCAATTTGTTCACCCATTGGCAGCAAAGCGAATTGGTCAATGGTCATAGTTCAAGTCGAATGCTTGGTCATGACTGAGTAACCTTATGTCTTTCCACCGACCTAACTTCTAATAATTCTGCTACATCACTTCCGTTGTCTTTCCAAATACACTCTTCTGAACCAATGTAACAATAGTGAACAGTTACATTATTCTCATTCACCTTTTTATCGTACTGGCCTTACCTGTATAAAGCCGAATATATGCGCCTTTTTTTATTTCAGTAGTGGGGAATCTATAATATGGTCCGCAAATTAAGTGTTAAGAAAAACCACGAAAAGGGAGATTATAAATTCAGCCATGAAGAAACTCAAGGTGATCTTTCGATAGTTGAATTAGTAAGCAAGAAAGACCACCATATCAAATCCGGTTAACTAAAATTAGTGGAAATTGGCTTGTTGCTAATATTGAGCAATAATACGGTTCGCTTCCCTTTAATCATCAATACCGAACTCATAGGTGAGGTTAGATTTTGAAATGAATTTTCAGTCACTTATAGTAATGCAACATTAAAAGGGCTTTATAGAAAGTTAAGGTTAATTGATTAAGTTTTGATATTACTTAAAAGTGAATGTCTAAAGCCGCTATTTATTTCAATGATTCAGCTACAAGTTTCTTTTTAATATCGCTAGGCATCTTCCATGAGTACTTTTCATTTATATATCGATATATAGATCTCCAACATACTGCTTCGTTTTTAAACAAAGGCTTTAAAGACTCTAGATAT
>JANMZB010000609.1:0-1400 GCA_031382725.1 Sphingobacteriaceae bacterium
AAAAATCTGCAAGTTTTGAAGAACTTAGTTTCATAAGCTTGCAGATAATTATGCTACCAAAGAAAGAGAATCCTTCACAACTTTCGTTTTACAGCACCTTCGAGGAGCAATTGAACCATCGTCATCCTTTATTTATTCTGGCTGGCAAGATCAATTGGCTGGTATTCGAAGAAAGCTTCGCTAAACATTACCGGGAAGGCTTTGGCCGACCAGCCAAACCGATCCGCTTAATGGTTTCTCTGTTAATGCTGAAACATCTTCGCAATTTGAGCGATGAAAGCGTGGTGGAGCAATGGGCTGAAAATGCGTACTATCAGTATTTCAGCGGTCAGAAAGCTTTTGCTTCCAAAGAACCCTGTGAAGCATCCGAACTGGTTCATTTCCGTAACCGAATTGGAGAAGAAGGCGTGGAGCTTATTCTGAAAGAAAGTATTCGGATAAATGGAAAAGATGGGAATGAGGACAAGGGTAGCGTAGATACCACCGTACAGGAAAAGAACATTACCTATCCTACCGATAGCAAGCTACACCGGAAGATTATAAGGAAATGTACCGCCATTGCAGAAAAGGAAGGACTGACACTTCGCCAGAGCTATAGCCGCACCTTAAAGCGCCTGGGCTTAGATCAGCGTTACAGGAATCATGCGAAAAACGGAAAGAAAGCCCGCAGAGCAGACCGTAAGGTGAAAACGATTGCCGGTCGGTTGGTAAGAGAACTGATTCGTAAACTGAACCCGGGGCAGTATGCCACAGAACTGGCCTTATTTCAGCGGGTACTGGAACAACAACGCCAGGATAAGAACAAAATCTACAGTTTGCATGAACCGGAAGTAAAATGTATCAGTAAAGGAAAAGAGCATAAGAAGTATGAATTTGGTTCTAAAGTATCCATCACCCTTACCCGAAACAGCGGAGTGATTATTGGCGCATTAAATATCCCAACCAATGATTACGATGGCCATACCCTGGAACCAGCTATTGAGCAACAACAGCGTTTAAGCGGGCATGTCCTTAAAGAAGTTGCTGTAGACCGAGGTTATCGGGGTATAAAAGAAGTACTTGGAACAGCCATTCACACTCCCAAACCTTTTGCAAAGAAACTTACCACTTATCAGAAAGCTAAACGAAAGAAAGGCTTTTCAAGACGTGCAGCTATCGAACCTGTAATCAGTCATTTGAAGACAGATTATCGCTTAAGCCGGAACTTTTATAAAGGAGTAAAAGGGGATAACATCAATGTGATGCTGGCTGCCGCCGCAATGAACTTAAAAAGGATGATGAATATCTGGAAGGATAATCTTTGGCAGCTTTTTGTCCGGCTCATTTTGATGACCAATTGTTTAACAAAAAGCCATTCTGCTTTCTATAATTATGCAAAATGACTTTTTAAGGGACGACTA
>JANMZB010000626.1:0-1522 GCA_031382725.1 Sphingobacteriaceae bacterium
TTGTATGGCTGCACCAATTGCAACTTCGAACACTTCCGCCGAGTTCTTCTACCCACATAAAATTAACAAAGGCGATATCTTGATTAATGAAGTATTGTTTAACCCGCGAGAAGGAGGTGCAGATTTTGTTGAGATCTACAACAACTCAAAAAATGTTCTGGATCTAAAAGAATTATCAATTGCTACGATTAAAGCTCCCGATAGCGTTGTAAGTAAAAAGACTTTATCGGAGGTAGAATTACTTTTCAACCCGGAACAGTACATGGTTCTTACAGTTAATCCAGATAACATAAAAAAGGAATATCATACAGAAAATCCCGATGCCTTTTTGAGGATGGCTTCAATGCCAGCTTTCAACAATGATAAGGGCAGTGTAGTACTCATTTCGAAAGACAGCCGCATCGATCAATTGAATTATTTTGAGAAAATGCATCACCAAATAATAAATGAATATAAAGGGATTTCGCTCGAACGATCTAGCTTTACTAATAATACAAATGAACCTGGAAACTTCCGTTCTTCCGCATCTACCGCAGGCTTTGCAACACCGGGTTATAAAAACTCACAGGCTACTTCTGGCAATAAAGAGCAAACTCAAGAAGTTAATTTATTATCCAAAACCTTTTCTCCTGATGGGGATGGATTTGAGGATGCACTTCAACTGAATTATAACTTTCCGGATGCTGGTATGATTGCAAATGCAACTATTTATAGTGACCGGGGAACTGCAATAAAGCACCTGGCCAAAAACACCACTCTTTCAACAAACGGAACCTTGGTTTGGGATGGATTGAATGATAATGACCAAAAAGCTTCTGTCGGGATTTATATTATTTACCTGGAAGTATTCAACCTAAAAGGTGAGGTGAAAAAATATCGTAAACCCTGTGTTCTTGCAGCTAAACTCAATTAATACAAGTTTTGGGATGCGCTTATCGATTACCTCAAAAACATATTTTTAAATTTTTACTTTTGCCCTTTGACTTATTATAATGGGAAGAGCATTCGAATTCCGTAAAGAAAGAAAATTTAAGCGCTGGGCCAAAATGGCCGTCCAGTTTACCCGCTTGGGGAAAGAAATTGTAATGGCTGTTAAATCGGGCGGACCAAATCCTGAAACCAACTCCCGTTTACGTACCGCTATTCAAAACTCGAAGGCGGTTAATATGCCAAAAGACCGTGTTGATGCGGCCATTAAAAGAGCTTCAAATAAAGACGATTCAAATTACGAAGAGCTTGTTTATGAAGGCTATGCTCAACATGGTGTAGCTATCCTGATTGAAACCGCTACCGATAATACGAATAGAACAGTTGCCAACGTGCGCAGCTACTTCAATAAAACTGGTGGTACTTTGGGTAAAACAGGCTCATTGGATTTCATCTTTAACCGGAAAGCGGTGTTCAGATTTGTGCCGCCGGAAGATTTAGATTTAGAAGAACTTGAATTTGAATTGATTGACGCCGGACTTGAAGATCTCTATATCGAAGCGGATGAAGAAGGAAACGATGTTGGTGTTATTCA
>JANMZB010000634.1:0-10233 GCA_031382725.1 Sphingobacteriaceae bacterium
TTTACCGATCTGATGGAGTGGGTTTTATCAATTCCAAACTTTGCCGGTACTCGTGAAGAATGCACTGAAGGACATTTGGAGCAAATCCAGTCGGCCTGGGTTTACGAGTGGCGGGATAATCAATAAATGTGCAGATAATAGGAGATGTGCGGATATGAAAATGTGCGGATTTTACCAAGAGCTTTATAAATTGCACATCTGCAAATCAATCAATCTGCACATTAATAAATTGCACATCTGCAAATCAAATAATCTGCACATCTAAATAATGTTCCTCAGCAAATTAAAATATATAAAGGCTTTCGTACTTGATATTGATGGAGTTCTTACAGATACTACCATCCATGTTACAGAATCGGGCGAACAATTGCGGCGGTTTAACGTTCGTGATGGTTACGCCATGCAATTAGCTGTTAAAAAGGGCTATTTAATTTGTGTTATTTCCGGAGGTAAGTCAGCGAGTGTTACATTGAGGTTGAAAGGACTTGGAATTAACGATGTTCATTTAGGAATTACAAAAAAGCTAGACGTATATAAAGATTTTATCAATCAGCACCATTTAAAGCCCGAAAATGTTCTTTATATGGGCGATGATATTCCTGATCTTCCGGTAATGAGGGTTGCTGGATTGAAAACTTGCCCGGCTGATGCGGTTGAAGAAGTAAAAGAAATTTCTGATTATATATCTTCTAAAGCCGGAGGTTACGGCTGCGTGCGGGATATCATCGAGAAAGTATTGAAAGTTCAGGACAACTGGTATGACGCTGATTCGAACGCTCAGGACGATAGTATTCCATCGGCTTAAATTAGTGATGGTTATTAGTGATCGGATGACTCAAAGTCATCCGATCACTATAAGAACATAAGAAACATTCATGAATAACGAATTCCCCCCAATCATACTTGCGTCTAAATCTCCTCGCCGCCAGGAACTCCTTAAACTCATGGGAGTAGATTTTAAAGTTGTTTTGAAAGAGGTTGATGAATCTTACCCTGAAGGATTAAGTCCAGCTGAGATAGCCGTTTATATTGCAGAAAAGAAAGCCAAAGCATTTGATGAGTCATTAAACAAAAACGAGGTTGTTTTAACTGCCGACACGATAGTTTGTATTGATGATTTGATTTTAGGAAAACCTGAAAATGAAGAGCATGCTTGTGAGATGCTTGCGATCTTATCAGGAAAAAAGCATGAAGTAATCACTGGGGTAGCCTTTCTCCAAAACGAACGTTTGCATTCGTTTTTCGAAATTTCTGAAGTTTATTTTACCCATTTAAGTTCAGAGCAAATCAGGCATTATGTGCAAACCTGCAAACCATTTGATAAAGCCGGATCCTACGGAATACAGGAATGGGCGGGTTTAGTTGCGATAGAAAAAATAAATGGTTCCTATACAAATGTAGTTGGACTGCCAACTCATCGTGTTTATCAGGAGTTGAAAAATTTTATTACTGCGAAGTAAACTTAATAATACAAAGTATGTTAAGTTTATGTGAAGTTAAACATTCAAATATTAAGCAAATACGTATTCCCTTTACTGGTAGTAGTATTTGCCGCTTTCTACCTTTTAAATGAATCCTTATACCGATTACTAATAAGTGAAGACCACGTAGTCGAGTGGCTAACTTTTTCTTGTCTCATCCTAACGGGATTTTATTCTGCTTCTCTTGCCCACAAAATTAAAATCAAGTACAATTATTATCACTGGTTTTTTATTTGTTTCTCGGCTTTTTGCGTTTTGGCTGGTTTCGAAGAGATAAGCTGGGGGCAGCGAGTTTTTCAGGTTGAATCTAACGAGTTTTTCAAAACCTATAGTGACCAAAAAGAAATAAACCTACATAATACCTTTCAGGGCACAGTGGGTATTAAAACAAAGCATATTGCCTTGATAGCAATGTTTATTTATGGTGTAATCTTTTCATGGCGGCAGAACAAAGCCAATATGCTTAACTGGTTAAAGAGCAAAAAATTCATCATTCCCCCAACCTTTTTAATTCCCGGCTTTTTAATGGCCACTGCTTTAATGCTGGATTTTCAAACAGGATATGAAGAGGAGATAGGAGAATTTTTCTTCAGTATTTGCTTCCTGTTGATGATTCTGTGGAATAATCATGTTTTTGATAATAAATCACACGAAAGGTCTAATGACCTCCGGCTAATCAAAGAGGAGCCCTTCTTTGAGCGCAAAAGTGCTTAATTCAACTTCTTTAATCTGCAAAGAATTTAAAACATACCGGGTTAGTATAGATGAGACAACAATCATATCTGTTCTAACCGGAAGTATTGCCGCATTGTTTTCCCTTTCATGGCGAGTTGAACTAACTATCTCTGAGATTATTGATTCAAGCTCATCGGCATCAAATAAGAAACTTTTCGATATGGGTGTGTGTGTTTGTGATCGTAGTTGGCAAAGCTCTGCAAACGTTTCAAAAGAGCCGGCCGAGCCAACGAGTTTAACAGGCTTGAATTTGGTTGAGGCAGATTTTAAATCTTCAAGAGCCGTATTAAGATAGTTCTCAATTGAATCGATTTCACTTTTAGATATAGGGTCTGAATGATGAAAAGATGCCATCAGCTTTGCTGCACCAATTGGGTAGCTTTTTTTCCAAAGAATAGAGCTTTGATCTGCAATGATAAATTCTACACTTCCGCCGCCGATATCCATAATCAGGGAAGTATCTATTAAATTAGCCGCAGTTTTTACCCCCTGATAAATGAGTGCAGCCTCAAGATCTCCGTCTATAATTTCTATATTAATTCCCGTAAGGTCTCTAACTTTTTGGGTGAACTGAAAGCCGTTTTTTGCAGTTCTTAAAGCCGCAGTTCCAACCGCCCGAATAGAGTCTACATTATTCTCAGAAATACAATTCCAAAAATACATTAAGGCATCAAGGCCTCGCTGAAAAGCATCATCAGTAATCCGGCCTTCATTAATGCCGCCCTCGCCTAATTTTACATGCTTTTGCTCTTGAAAAACGATGTTTTTAATTTCGGTATCCGAGACATCGGCTATAACCAAATGAAATGTATTTGTGCCCAGATCCAGTGCGGCAACACGTTTAGGCATAGTATTATTCTTTGTACATAAACCACTTTACCAACTCGCGATAACTGGTTTTTTTACCATACATTAAAATTCCTACTCTGTAAATCCGGGCGGCTACCCACGTTGTAAAGATAAATCCGGCAATCAACAAACTCACAGATAAATATAATTGCCAGTCTGGCACACCAAAGGGAATTCTCACCATCATTGCGATAGGCGAAGTAAAAGGAATCATACTTAACCAGAAGGAGAGGGTGCTGTTTGGATTATTTACGATAAAGCTGAAAGCCATTATGTAGGTAAATAATAGTGGCAATGTAATCGGAAACATAAACTGCTGGGTTTCGGTTTCGTTATCAACTGCCGAACCTACAGCTGCGAAAAGAGCGCTGTATAAAAGATATCCGCCCAGAAAGTATATCAAAAACGTTGTTAATATAAATCCGAGGGGTATGGTTTGCAGCGCACCAAGTACATTGTAAGGCAACAAGTTATTGCTTGTAATTTTTGTGGCCAGGCTTGAGAGAATTATCCAAAGCAGAAATTGAGTTAGTCCGACTAGCCCGATGCCTAAAATCTTCCCTAACATTAATTGAAACGGTTTTACAGAGGAAATAACTACTTCTACTATGCGACTTGTTTTTTCTTCTATGATACCCCGCATTACTTGCGAACCGTAAATAAATAAACAGAGATAAATTAATATAGCAGCCGAAAAACTGATCGCATAAGCGGCGGTAGTATTCGTATTCTTTTCGCCCTCGTCTGTTAGTTCCTTGTATTCAATTTTGATATTTGGCTTTATGCTTTCTAGCGTGTTGATATCAATACCAGCTTCTTTCAGGAGTTTAAATCTCACAACATTATTCAGCTGATTCTCAATATCGGTAAGCACATACATAGGTGCTTTTTTTTCTGAAACTAATTGAACTTTTTGGGTAGCAGTAATACTATCAGGAATATATAAAACGAAGGATTCTTTTTTACGGGCAGTGACTTTGGCCTGGCCCAGATTTTCGGAAGTTGGCAAAAAAATCAAACCCTTAGAGTTTTTTAACTGAGGGAGTAATTCGCCGCTTTCATCAATTACGTTCACCACTGTTACGGCATCTCCTCCGGTGTGGGTGAGGTAGGCGACCAGGGCTGTCATTCCCATAAATAATAATGGAACAAGAAAAGTCATGATCAAAAAGCTTTTCTTCCTTACGCGACTGAAATATTCGCGTTTTATAATGAGTAAGGTTTTACGCATGATTTATCCCTTTAACCTGTTCAATGAAAATATCGTTTATAGTCGGAACTACTTCTGTCAGTTGATTAATCTGAACCAATGGTATCAGATACTGCAGCGCATCATTCACTTTCACATTTTCTTTAAGCTTGATCGTTATTTCTTCTGCTTCATCTAACTTTCGAGTGCTTATCACATCGAAGTGGGTATTTTCAGCAACATCAAACCGACCTCCGCAATATTCAATAGCAAATGTATTGCTACGATAAGAGTTTCTGATATCTTTCAAACGACCGTCCAAAATCTTTTTAGATTTATTGATCAAAGCAATACTATCGCAAAGTTGCTCTACAGATTCCATTCGGTGTGTAGAGAATATTATTGTTGCGCCTTTTTTGTTCAATTCAAGAATTTCATTTTTGATTACTTCTGCATTGATGGGATCAAAACCTGAAAATGGCTCGTCGAGAATAATCAACTCCGGCTGATGAATAACTGTGGCAACGAATTGCACCTTTTGCTGCATCCCTTTACTCAAGTCTTCTACCTTCTTTTTCCACCAGCTCTGCATCTCCATTTTTTCAAACCAGTAGTTACATTGCTCCAAAGCTGATTTTTTACTCAGGCCTTTTAATTGAGCGAGGTAGATCATTTGCTCGCCAATTTCCATCTTTTTATAAAGACCACGTTCTTCGGGCAGATAACCTATTTTAGTAATGTGAGAGGGGTTTAACCGTTCGTTATTGATATAAACCGACCCTTCATCGGGAGCGGTAATCTGATTAATTATTCTAATCAGGGAGGTTTTACCTGCACCATTGGGGCCCAACAATCCAAATATGCAACCCCTTTCAACTTCCAGGCTTACATTATCCAAAGCCCTGTGATCAGCATATTGCTTAACAATATTTTCTATCCTAAGCATGATTTATTAAATGAGTTTCATTTATACCTAAAGCATAAATGGTTTATTTTAAGAAGATATTGTATTGAGTAGAGAGGTAATATCAGTAGGTTTTAAAGGCTTTACAAGGAAGGTGTAAACGTTCGGAAAATTGTAAGAATCGCCATGATCGTCTGCACTGGTAGATGAAGTAAGTATTATAACCTTATGATCAAGATCTTTCTTTTGCATTTGATTTAAAAATTGCCAACCGTCCATTAATGGCATATTTAAATCAAGAAATATAAAATCAGGGTTAATTTCAGCGATCATTTCCAAACCTTTCATAGGATCATTGCACTCGTGTACAATGGTTTCGGGAGAAATTTGATTAATTAATTTTCTTACAATAAAAGTCGATATCTCAATATCATCAATTACTAGAACGGTTTTCATTGTACTTTTGAAGGTTAAGAATTCAAAAATCTAAGGTAATTTTTTTATTCAAATAACCTCATAATGGTTAAATATTTATTTTAGTTTCGTCCATTTAATAAAAGGTTTATGAAGAAAGTAATCGCTTTAGTTACAGGTGGTTTTACAGGAGAATCCGTTATATCATTGAAAAGTGCCGAAGTTATTGATCGGAATCTTGACCGAAACAAGTTCGAAGTTTATAAAGTTATTATTTCCCCGGAAAGCTGGTCTTGCACTATTAACGATACTGTATATGAAGTTGATAAAAACGACTTTTCACTTACCCTGCCAGATAAAAAAGTAAAATTCGATGTCGTATTTATTGGATTACACGGCTCGCCGGGCGAAGACGGTAAACTACAGGGTTATTTTGATTTGATTGGATTGCCATATACCACCTGCGACACCACAACTTCGGCTTTAACAATGAATAAGGGGTATACAAAGGCCGTGCTTAATGGAATTGAAAACCTACACGTTGCACGCTCTGTTCAATTATTTGCTAATACTCCACAAACAGCCACAACAATTCTTGCACAACTAACGCTGCCATTGTTTATAAAACCAAATAATGGTGGTAGCAGTATTGGAATGAGTAAAGTGAAAATTCCCGAAGAATTAACCGAAGCCCTAGATAAAGCTTTTAACGAGGATACTCAGGTGCTGGTAGAAGAATTTATAAGCGGTCGAGAATTTACTATAGGGGTTTATTCCGGATATGATAGCATTAAAGTTTTACCCGCTACAGAAATTGTAACATCTAAAGAGTTTTTTGATTTTGAAGCGAAATATACCGACGGCGTAACTGAAGAAATTACTCCGGGAAGAATGTCTGATGAAGAAAAAAGCCGTGTAGAAAGCATTGTAGAAGAAGCGTATAAGGTTTTAAACTGCCGCGGAGTTGTACGTATTGATTACATTTTAGAAGAGGGCACAGGTGAATTTTTCTTTATCGAAATAAACACAGTACCCGGACAAACGCAAAACAGTATTATTCCACAACAGGTAAGATCTATTGGCAGAACTATTCAGGATTTTTATACGGAGTTGATTGAAGTGGTATTAGTTCATTAGTTGAGAGTTAAATAGTCATTAGTTGGGGTTATTAGTTAGTAGCTAATGCCATGTCAAAATTAATTACCCAATGACTCAATGAACTAATAAAAATCAAACCGAATACTTCTCAATCATCTCCTCTGTAATCTTCATTGCACGGCCTGTTTTTATATCTATTAATACATAATCAAACCATCCATCACTGCAAATTTTCCCCGTTTTTAAACTCACAATCTCAAAGTTTACTTTGCTGCTTTTTTCATCCATTGAAATTATCCAGGTTGTAACATTGAAAATATCACCTAAAGTTAGCGGTCGTTTGTATTCTATATGGGCCGTTTTCACTACCCAGCCATATCCCATCTCTATAAATTTCTCCATAGACATTTTATAGCAGGTTTCCATTTGCTCGTACCGTGCAGCTAATACGTAATCCAGGTATTTGCTATTATGAACATGGTTAAACATGTCAATATCATCCGGGCGGACTTTTAATTCAGTACTAAATCTGCTGTATTCTTTTTGTTTTTCCATTTAAAATTTATCCCTTAAACACATAATATGTTTCTAGGTTGTCAAAATTAGTAATACTTTCCTTTTGCGGTATTAGTTGATACGTTCTATCAAACCTATGAGGTTTTAAAAAACCTCATAGGTTTGATAGAACGAACTTTCCAAAAGTTTAGAAATTTGGAAAGTTAACCATCTAAACATCACCGGGGTAATGAAGCTTTAACAGGATTTGATACTGAGTCTTTGATTTGTAAAATCCAATACATTTATTACCTTTGCAGCCTATTAACAAATTTTTAATCGCTTTAATATAATTTACATAATGTATTTAAGTACCGAGTACAAGGCAAACATCTTTGCCAAACATGCTAAAAGCGCAACTGATACAGGTTCTACGGAAGGTCAGGTTGCATTGTTTACTTCTCGTATTGCTCACTTAACGGGGCATTTAAAGAAAAACAAAAAAGATTTCTCTACTCAATTAGCTCTTCAAAAATTAGTTGGTAAACGCCGTGGTTTGCTAGCCTATTTATACAAGAAAGATATCAACAGATATCGTGCTATCATTAAAGGTTTAGAGCTAAGAGATATTATAAAATAATTCTTTTTAAAATTTTGAAAAGCCATCCATAAAGGGTGGCTTTTTTTTTACCTTCGCTTAAATATTTAAAAATAAATATCGATGTGTCATTAAAGAGGAAAAGCACATCATTAATGAAAACAAATGAGTTACAACTTAATTAAAAAGTCTTTCGATTTAGGCGATGGTCGCATAATCGAAATTGAAACCGGTAAGCTTGCCAAACAAGCCGATGGTTCTGTAGTGGTAAAAATGGGTGATACGATGTTGCTGGCAACGGTTGTGTCGTCTAAAGAAGCAAAAGAAGGGATTGATTTTCTTCCTTTATCTGTTGATTATCAGGAGAAATATGCAGCAGCAGGACGAATTCCAGGTGGATTTCTTCGTCGCGAGGCACGTTTATCTGATTACGAAGTATTAATCTCTCGTTTAGTAGACAGAGCATTGCGCCCAATGTTCCCTGAGGATTATCACTCGGATACTCAGGTGATGATTTCTCTTATATCTGCTGATCTAAACATATTACCAGATTCATTAGCCGGTTTAGCGGCTTCTGCGGCTTTAGCTGTTTCTGATATTCCTTTTAACGGACCTATTTCTGAAGTTCGTGTAGCTAAAATTGATGGAAAATTAGTGATCAATCCTTACTTAAGTGATTTAGAGCGTGCAACCTTAGAATTTATCGTTGCCGGTTCTGAGCATGATATCACGATGGTAGAAGGGGAGTGCAGTGAGATCCAGGAAGAAGAAATGATTGAGGCGATTGAGTTCGCTCATAAAGCTATCAAAATACAAGTTTTGGTTCAAAAAGAACTGATGGTTGAAACTGGTAAAACAGAGAAACGTACATATTCTCACGAACACAAAAACTTAGAATTAAGGGAGCAGGTTTTTGCCGCTACTTACGATCAGGTTTATGCTATAGCTAAATCCGGTTCTTCTAAAGGTGATCGTTCTGATAGCTTTAAAGAAATTCAAAATAATTTCATCGCTTCTTTAGGTGAAGATATTGATGATATCACCAAAGGCTTAGCCAAAAAATATTTCCACGATGTGCAGTATGATGCCATCCGTAACCTTGTTTTAGACGAAGGAATTCGTTTAGACGGTCGTGATGTACGTAAGGTTCGTCCAATCTGGAGCGAAATTGGTTATTTACCAGCTGCTCACGGTTCCGCTGTATTTACACGTGGCGAAACTCAGGCTTTAACTACGGTAACTTTAGGTACTAAACTTGATGAGCAAATGATTGATGGTGCGTTTTACAACGGATACCAGAAATTTATTTTACACTACAATTTCCCGGGTTTCTCAACTGGCGAGGTTCGTCCAAACAGAGGAGCTGGCCGTCGTGAAATTGGTCATGGTAATTTAGCTCAGCGTTCTTTGAAAAAAGTGATGCCTAGCGTTGAAGAAAATCCTTACACCGTTCGTATCGTTTCTGATATTTTAGAATCTAACGGTTCTTCATCAATGGCTACGGTTTGTGCCGGTACTCTTGCGTTAATGGATGCTGGGGTGAAATTAAAAGCTCCGGTTTCTGGTATTGCAATGGGTTTAATTACTGATGAGAAGACTGGAAAATATGCGGTATTATCTGATATCTTGGGTGATGAAGATCATTTAGGAGATATGGATTTTAAAGTAACGGGAACAGAGGCAGGCATTGTAGCTTGCCAGATGGACTTGAAAATAAATGGTTTACGTTGGGAAGTGTTAAGAGATGCTTTAAGTCAGGCTAAAGACGGTCGCCTTCATATCTTAAATGAAATGAAGAAAACCATTGCCGAGCCTCGTGCTGAGTTGAAACCTCATGCTCCTCGTTTAGAGATGCTTAGAATCGATAAAGAATTCATTGGTGCGGTTATCGGGCCAGGTGGAAAAGTTATCCAGGAAATGCAGCGTGAAACGGGTGCTACTATCACTATTGAGGAAAAAGACAATCAAGGTGTGATTAGTATTTTTGCACCAAGCAAAGATGCAATTGATGCAGCGGTTAAGCGGATCAAAAATATTGTAGCAAAACCAGAACCAGGCGAGATCTACGAAGGTAAAGTGAAATCAATCATGCCTTTCGGAGCATTTGTTGAGATTATGCCGGGCAAAGATGGTTTATTGCATATTTCAGAAATTGATTGGAAACGTTACGAATCAATGGACGGAATATTCAATGTTGGTGATGAAGTGAGAGTTAAATTGCTTGAAGTTGATAAACAAGGTAAGCTGAAGTTGTCAAGAAAAGCGCTTATTCCTCGTCCGCCGAGAGAAGAAAAACAAACTGAAAGTTCTGCACCAACAGTTTAAAATGATATCAAATCAGAAAGTCCCGAATGAAGTGACCCCAAAATCTTGGACAAATTTAATTTAAAATTTTTAAGCGACAAGAGCTCGGTACTGTACTGGGCTCTTACCGTTTAATTTTAGTTTTATTCTTCTATTGTTATAGTAG
>JANMZB010000649.1:0-14253 GCA_031382725.1 Sphingobacteriaceae bacterium
AAGACATATTGCATGTTAATTTCAAGGAAGAGGCAAAAAATGCACAATTAGTACTTTATAATTTAAGTGGACAAAAAATTAAAACTTTTAAAGTCACCGATTCATTTAAGGCAGATTGTAATTTAATAGGCTTAGAGACAGGAATGTATATTCTAAAAGGTCTGAATGGGCAAGGGAAAGAAATGGGAGTTGAAAAAATTATTAAGGAATGAAGGCCTTAAAGAGGATAATCATCACTATTTGTTTCTTTACGTTATTTATTTCAAGTAACACTTATGCTCAATGCGATCCTATAGACCCTGGTTGCGAGGATCCTGATCCTGACGCACCTTTAGACAGCGGCGTAGGTCTGTTGTTAGGAGCAGCAGCCTTTTATACTGTATCAAGAATTCGTAAGAAGAAATAATTTAGACCCTGACAAAAATCTCAATGCTCACAAGAGTCTTTGAGATTTTTTAGGTATTATAATTTCACAGGTGTTTTCTCGTCGCGGATCAGACCACACAAAGCTAAAGCACTTATAGTCTATCAACATAGCCTTATCAGTTCGCAAATTCAATAGTAAATTCAGTTCCTTTATTTACCTTGCTTTTAACACTTATTTTACCTTCTAAAGTTTCTACCTGAGATTTTACAAGGTAAAGTCCCATTCCTTTACCTTCAATTTCGGTATGGCACCTGTAATATAGGCCGAATATTTTATTACCGAATCGGTCGAGGTCAATTCCGATTCCGTTGTCCGAAAAAATTAACACTGTTTTATTTTCCTTTTTTTTGCTTTTTATTTTAATAACAGTCTTTTGATCTTTCTTTCGAAACTTTATGCAGTTGCTTATTAAATTGTCAAAAATGGTCTTTAAATAACTCTTAATAGTAAGAATTTCCTCAACAGATGTAAAGTCGGTTACCACTTTTATTTTATCTTTCTCCATGCTTCCGTTTAAACTTTGGCAAATTTCACTCACCAAATTCAAAAAATTGACCTTTTCCTTAGCTTCGGTATTTGTACGTTTAAGCTGCAGAATTTGATTAAAATCAAAAACCACTTCATCCAGCCTTCGCTGAAATTGAGATAGCATTAATTAAAAACATTTTTGTTTCATCATCTATATCGCCCTTTTCTATTAAACTAGCTAAGCCTTTAATGTTTGCTAGCGGTGCCCTCAGGTTATGTGAAACGATGTAGGTAAATTCTTCGATGTCCGTATTTTTTATTAAAAGGGCATCAATCATTTTAGTGCGCTCCTGTTCATCTTTTTTACTTTCCGTGATATCCTGTAAAGCACCAAATAATCGTATTGGTCGATTGTTCTTTATCTCTGCCTTTCCATTAGAACGAACCCAAATACGTTCTCCCTTAGCAGTAATAAGGGGTAGGTCAATTTCCCATTCAACACCGCTTTCTAAGCAGTTTTGAAAAACCTTCTCAATTATTGGTCTGGCTTCCGGGGCATAATAATTAATTGCTTCGCTTATGTCTGGCAGTTTACCTAACTCAATCTGATGTATATCAAATAATTCATCTGTCCATTTCATTGTCATTGTATCAGGGATTATTTCCCATCCACCCACTTTTGCCATTTTGCCGGTTTCATTAAGAAGATCTTTATTTCTTTTTAAGCTTTCCACTGCTTCAGATAGTTCAGATGTCCGTTCTTTCACCCGATTTTCAAGTTGTATGTTTAATTGTAAAATTTCATCTTGCTGCTTTTTTCGATCCGTACTATCGTAAAATACCGCTACAGCACCTGTTAAGTCACTTCCGTCAGTCCTTATCGGTCTTGCGGAAATGGTTATGAAAGCCCCTCCTGATAAACTTTCATTTCTAATAAATAATTCCATCTGCTCGGTTTCCTTCCCTTGTAGGGCTTCGCTCAGCGGAGTATTTGTGGGTTCAAGCTGAGATAAGGTATTTGGGTTATATAAATTAATAGAAGTCCACCATTTATGTTGCCTTGCATCAGCAGCCCCTATTCCCAGAATCTTTTCGGCTGCCCGATTAAATAGAACAATTTCACCTCCTTTATCAACTACCGCCACCCCTTCGGCAATGGTATTGAGGATGGTTTGGAGGAATATGTTGTTTTTACGGATTTCATATTCGGATTTTGCCTTAAGGAGTGTTTGACCCTTGATGCTGAAAAATACTATGATGAACAATACAACAATAACGGCCAGCAGAAGAATTAATGAAAAGTTGAAGGATTCTTTACTTTTTCTGTGGGTTGCTTTAAGATTTTTTAAGCTTCGTTCTTCATTCGTTTGAATTCTTGAAATGCAGTTTCTTACTTCTTTCATCAAATCTTCGCCCCGACTGACAGTTATCGAACGTTCTTTTTCTGATAATCTGTTTTGTTTTCTGGTTTCAATAAATCGTCTCGAAAATTGTATTCGTTGTTCGACTAATAAGGTCAATGTGTCTATTCTCGAATGTTGTACACTGTTTTTAGTAAGGTTTCTTAGGGATTGAATATTCTTTATTATACCGATTCTTGATGATGTAATCGGCTTTACAAAAGCTGGGTCGCCTGTAAGTATATAACCGCGAGTATTTAGAACAATATGTTCAACCGAATAGAGTATCTGTTCAGAACGGTAAAGAATCTCCTGCGAGGCTTCTAAAGAATCTTCAAATTCCTGCATAGAATTCTTCTTTAGATAGGTGTTAAAGCCAATTGCGGCTATTAGAATTAGTGCAAATGAAAAGATATAACTCTTCCCTTTTTCGAGTGGTAATTTCATAAAACGATGAGATCAAATATCCCTCACAGCTCTTTCACGGCGTTACCAATATAAAAAATTTGTTTTAAAAGTCATACTGTGAGATCGACTTATAACAAAAGAACGATATAGTTTATCAAAATATCAATTTTGTATGCTGTATCCCATTCTACCATTGTTATAATTAACCCTTAGTAATTGCATAAAATATTTTTTTATTAGGGGTTACTTATTTAGAAACTTAGTATTAATTATAAAGAAACCAAAAAATTAAATTCTAAATCGGGAAGTTTATTAATAGCCTTATTGAATAACATAGGTGCGATTATATCCTTTTGCCCTAGCGATATTTGAAATAATTATTATTTCTTTTAAATTAATTAAGTATGAAAAAGCTATTTTATACTATCGGGATTTGTATTGCCTTAACTGGAGGATGTTCGGGCGACAAACTCATTTCAAATATTCTTTTTGACCGCCCACAACCTGAAGGGGCTAAGGAGTTTCAAGGATTTCCTGGCGGATTCCTAGACACAGATTCATTTTACTTTAAAGCCCAAGTACATAAAGCCTTCCTGAAATAAATTGGTTTAAACTAAAAAAAACAACGAAATGAAAATGACAAAATTCTCATTAGGGATTTGTATTGCCCTAACTTTTGCAGCATGTAACAGTAACAAGTCCGTCGACCCGGATTTTGAATCAGCCGATAGTGTTGATCTAACATCGGGTTTGGATTCAGATCATCTTGAAAAATCGGCTAAGCTTGTAAAAACAGCTGATCTTGATTTTAAAGTTAAGGATGTGTATAAAAGCAGTAACAATATCCAGGCGTCTGTAAAAAAATTTGGTGGTTTAGTGATGCATACAGATATTAAAACTTCAGAAACTAATACTAAAACCATACCTGTATCGAGCGATTCGTTACAATTAATTTCTATATATAACAAAGAGGCTCAAATGATAGCCAGGGTGCCTTCTGAAAATTTGAATGAGTTTGTTCAGGCTGTAGCTCTTAATGCCACTGTAATTAATACAGTAGTAGTTGATATTGATGACCGCACTTTCGATTATCTGGGAAGTACCCTGAAACAACAAAGCAGGCAGCAAATACTCAATAATGAACTCAAAAAGGACACGCTTAAAACCAATGATGTTCTTCAGTTAGCCAATCAACAAGATGCTGTCATCGATGAAAAAATGAATAATCGCAGAATAGATGCAAGTGTGCGATACAGTACGGTGAGCCTTCGTTTTTATCAAAATAGTTTGTTAGCAAAAGAGATTATACCTAACAATGACTTAAGTTCTTACCAACTCCCGGTTTACAAGCGTCTTGGTGATGCATTCGCTTCTGGCTTAAACTTCTTACTTTCTATTATTATAGGGATAGTACATATTTGGCCGCTTTTTATTATTGGAGTGGGAGGATGGATGATTTATCGCTACTTACAACGAAGATTTAAAGTAAGAATCTAGTTGTTTTTACAGATCGTCCAGGCCCGGGAATTTCTTCTTGATTTAAAAATGAATCATTACAAAATTTGTTCACGGTTATTAAACTTTCAATATATTTTGAAAGTTTAATAACTTCTTTTTATATTTGTTCTATGGATTTACCAGAAGCAAAGAAAAAGTTTATTGAGACATGGGGCAAGTTGGGATCTGAGTGGGGCATTAATCGCACCATGGCGCAAGTTCATGCTTTACTGCTGATAACTCCAGATGCCCTTACTACCGAAGAGATAATGGAAACATTAAGTATTTCGAGAGGGAATGCTAACATGACTTTAAGGGATTTAATAGGCTGGGGCTTGATTGAAAAACAACATAAGGCAGGAGAGAGGAAGGAATATTTTTATGCTGATAAGGATACCTGGAACATTGCCCGGCAGGTAGCGAAAGAGCGGAGAAAAAGAGAGTTAGATCCCGTATTAAAAGCGTTAGATGAATTATCCAAGGTAGAAGGGGATGCAAACGATCCGGAGTTTAACACATTCAATAAATCAGTTACCGATATCAATAAATTGGCAAAAAACGTAGACAGAACATTAGATACTATGCTTAAGGCCGAAGAGAGCTGGTTCTGGGGCTCACTGTTTAAAATATTTAAATAAATTTTTTTGTGAGATAAGATTTCATTTTTTACTGAAAATTCAATAAGTATATGAAAGCACTTAAAAATCACCTCATTCTTTTCGATGCTGAATGTCCTATTTGCCAAAGGTATACTCAGGTATTAGTAGAGAGTGGAATGGTGGAAAGCGAGGGAAGAAAATCATACCAGGAACTGCCGCAACAAGTTTGTCCCATTCTTGACAGGCAACGTGCAGCAAACGAGATCGCGCTTGTAAATCAGGAAACGGGGGAAGTTACTTATGGTATTGAGAGTCTGTTTAAAGTGTTTGCTGCTTCTTTTCCTTATCTCAAGCCATTGTTTTTATTTAAACCATTTGTTTGGCTAATGAGTAAGTTGTATAAGTTTATCGCATTTAATCGAAGAGTCATAATTCCAACTCCAATATTAGCGAATAGCTTTGCCTTTCAACCCACATTTAGGCTCGATTACCGTATTGCTTTTCTTATAGTAACATGGTTATTGACAGCATTAATCCTTTCTGCCTATGCCAAACTATTAAACGAAATACTCCTAGGAGGAAATGCCTATCGTGAGTATTTAATATGTGGCGGTCAGATTTTCTTTCAAGGTGTAATCATCAGTTTGATTAATAAGAGTAAACGCTGGGAGTACTTGGGGAACATGATGACCATCTCTTTTGGAGGAGCTATGCTTTTGTTGCCTGTTTTGATATTGGCACAATGGGAAAATCTCCATCCTCTTTTTTACGCAGGATGGTTTATGGGCGTAGCAGGCTTAATGTTATTAGAGCATATTCGCAGAAGCAAGCTTTTGAACATCGGCTGGATACTAACAATAAGCTGGGTTGTGTATCGTATACTGGTTCTTTTATTAATCCTTTTAAAACCTAACTAACATGAAGTACAACAAGATAGTGCTGGCCGGAGGTAATGGATACCTTGGCGGCGTGTTAGCTAAATATTACAGACCACTTGCAAATGAAGTAATTATCCTGAGCAGGACGAATAAGGCTGCTAACGGGAACATACAAACGGTTCTTTGGGATGGCCGTACAGAAGGTGAATGGATAAAGAGTCTGGATGGTGCGGATCTGATAATCAATTTATGCGGTAAAAATGTTAATTGTCGGTACACTGAAGCGAATAAAGCCGAAATTATAAACTCAAGATTAGTTCCTACAGCACTTTTAGGAAAAGTAATCAGAGATTTAGCGAACCCACCAAAGCTATGGATTAATGTCACTTCGGCTACTATTTACAGGCATGCAGAAGATCGTCCTCAAAATGAAGAAACCGGAGAAGCAGGCTACGGATTTTCAATTAATGTTTGTAGGCAATGGGAAGAAACTTTTTTCAGTAGCAATACGCCTCATACCCGCAAGATTGCATTGCGAATGGGCATTGTTCTTGGACGAACCGATGCCGCTTTTCCTCGTTTACTAAACCTGGTTAAATGTGGTTTAGGCGGAAAGCAAGGCGATGGAAAACAATATGTTTCATGGGTGCATGAACAGGATGCTGCAAAGTGTACCGAATGGTTAATCAATCATGAAGAATTAAACGGAGTGATTAATTGCACGGCACCAGAGCCTGTTAAAAATGCTCAGCTAATGGGAATTATCCGTAATGCTTATGGGGTTCCGCTCGGTTTACCAGCCCCGGCATGGCTGCTTGAAATTGGTGCCAAAATAATCGGCACAGAAACCGAACTGATATTGAAAAGCAGATGGGTATTGCCGAAGCGGCTTTTGGATAGCGGCTACAGTTTCCTATTTTCCAAAGCAGAGCATGCGGTGAAAGACCTATTAAGTATTAGAAATTGAACTAATGGAAACAACCTTACCCAACATCCAAACATTCATCTATTTCGCTGGCCTGGCACAAATTGCATTGGTGCTGGGAAGTCTTTCGATTCCTGCAATCTTAAATTGGAAGAAAGAACTAGAGAAAGTTCAGACATTAATTAAACAGATGTTCTGGACGTATGCGGCCTACATTCTGTTTATAAATTTAAGCTTCGATTTGCTTTCAGTTTTCGCTTATAAAGACTTAACCAACGGCTCTTTACTCGCTAGCGCGATAAGCGGCTTTATAGCCGTTTATTGGATTTCAAGAATATTAATCCAGTTCTTTTATTTCGATCGGAAGAGTTTTCCAACCGGGTTAGCAAACAGACTTGCAGAAGTGATATTGGTTGCCTTGTTTCTTTCCCTAAGTATAGTTTACGCTACGGCCTTTTACTTCAACTATCAACTCTAAGATGGAACCATTACTACTGCACCTGGCTTACTTCATCTTATTAAATCTTTCAATTATTCTGATCGGGTATTGCTTGGTTCGTAACACTATGATATGGCAAAGCTGGGGTTTGTTAGCGTTAAGTATCCTTATAATTCATCTGATTTTTATAAATGAACATCCGATAATCCGTATGCTCGCGGTAATAGCAACAACCTTTACGGCAATGAAAGTAATTGCGGCATCAGAAAACTATAAAGGCAAAGCGCTTAACCTTTCTTATCTTCAATGGGGAGTATTTGCAATCGGATGGGCCGGTATGAGGGCACAGCCTTTTGAAACACTAGGTAGTAAGCCATTGCCTGATGCTTGGCCCAAAATAAAATTTGGTATCAGCAGAATTTTAGCTGGTCTTCTGCTCATTTACTTGGCTCATCAATTTGCAAATTTTCAAATTGATAGGGACGTACTTTATTTCATCATAACAGGGGTTCTACTCGTTGCTTTCAGCTTAATTCTGCATTTCGGACTGCTGAGTATTAATGCAGGCATGTGGCGACTTTCTGGGGTGGGTACTTATTATTTATTCAGATCCCCTGCAAAAGCAAAAAGCTTAAATGAGTTTTGGAGTAAACGCTGGAACCTCGCTTTTAGTGAGATGACCTCAGTCGCCATATTCAGACCTTTAAAAGATAAAACCGGAAGTGCTATAGCCTTAATGCTTGCTTTTGTGTTTTCAGGATTGCTCCATGAACTGGCACTAAGCGTCCCTGTGAACAGCGGCTATGGATTGCCACTGTTGTATTTTATTATTCAAGGCATCATCGTCTTAGTAGAGAAGGTACTATTTAGTCGGAAAGTCCGGTTTTTGCAGAATAGTATTCTAGCTCGGGTTTGGGTATTCTTTTGGCTTGTGGCACCAATGCCTTTGCTTTTTCATAATCATTTTATAAAGGAAATAATATGGCCTATTGCGGGCCTTAACACAATTTAGTATGCCAAGATTCATCTTGCGAACCCAAATAAATGCTCCAATAGAACGCTGTTTCGATCTCGCACGAAGCATTGACCTTCACCTAGACACCATGAAGCACACAGGCGAAACAGCCATTTCCGGAGTTACAAGTGGTTTGATTGGACTTAATGAAACAGTAACCTGGAAAGCCCGGCATTTTGGAATTGTGATGACATTAACCAGTAAGATTACCGAATGCAGCTATCCCGAAATTTTCGCTGACGAAATGGTTGCCGGTCCTTTCAAAATGATGAAACACCGACATGTATTTGAACAAAAACAGGGCTATACCTTAATGACTGATGAATTTGCGTACGAGTCGCCTTTGGGCATACTTGGCAAGGCCGCAGACGTACTTTTTCTAAAAAATTATATGCAAAGCCTTATCGAACATCGCAATCAGGTTATCAAACAAAAAGCAGAATCAACACCCTAAATCATTTACATGGAAACCGAAGAACAGCAATTAAAAAGGAAGATTAAACGCTGGATAATCTTCTTTATCGTAGCACTTACCCTTAGTGGAATTACTGCTTTCCCAATCGAAAGTCAGCTGGGTATCGCGATGAATCACCTGGATATTTTTCCTTTAACCATTCAACATTGGCTCAGCACTATTTATCATGCTGTTAAAACAACAAACGATAACTTTCCATATCTGGCATACGGAACAGATTGGCTGGCCTTTGCACATATTGTAATTGCCACAGCATTTATTGGCCCTTTACGGGATCCAGTAAGAAATATTTGGGTAATACAATTCGGGATGATCGCCTGCATTATGGTATTTCCATTGGCTTTTATAGCCGGGCCTATCCGGCAGATCCCATTATTCTGGCAATTGATAGATTGTTCTTTTGGACTAATCGGCATATTGCCTTTGTATATATGTTATAGAAGCATAAAAAAACTTGAATATTTACAACTCAATAACCTTACAAAAAATCATGGACAAAAAGATTTATGAATTTGAAATCATGAAAGGCTTCATCCTTTCAAACGTTTTTGCATTTAGTATTATAGGAATTACAAGGTTTTTAAAGCCGGATCCCGGAGTTTTGGTCTATGCCGAATTTGTTATTGTACCTCTTCTAATGGGAATTATTTGTGCCTGGTGCTGGAAGGGCTTAGAAATTAAGCGTATTCAATTAACTTTTTTTTCCTGTATTAACGGAACCTTAGCAATTTTTTTGAGTGCTGTTTTCCTTAAAGAAGGGATAATATGCTTACTTATTGTATCACCTCTCATTTTTGCTTTTATCATTACAGGAGTATTTATCGGTAGGGCAATGTTTAAGAAGAGTAACCAGAATTTAAATGTGAGTGTCGTTTCCCTATTGTTTATCCTTTTTTTTGTAGATTCAGTATCCAAGCACCAGTATGAAAATCTTGTCTCGGATGTAATCATTGTTAATGCTCCACCAAAAGAGGTCTGGAAACACGTGGTAGCTTTCGATAGAATAGAAAAAAAAGAAAACTTCTGGCTATTTAAGATGGGAATGCCCAGTCCGGTTGCGGCAAGAGTAGATGGTTATTATGAAGGAGCAGGACGCAAGTGTATATTTAGTAATGGATATATCTTCGATGAAAAAATGGTGAGCTACAAACCCAATCAAGACTTAACGTTTGACATTGTAAAACAACCACGTGATCCCGAGATTATGGGCCATATTGATATACTTCGCGGACAATTTATCTTAAAAGACAACGGTAACGGCACCACAACTTTAACTGGTAACAGCTGGTACAGGCTCTATGTATTCCCGGTTTGGTACTATGATTTATGGGCAAAAAGTATTACACGCAATGTTCATCTGCGAGTAATGGATCATATTAAATTTCTTAGCGAAAAGAGGTAAGATGTTTGACTTCGTTGTCCGGAATTTTGGGTTTCTTAAGCATGTTCCTTTATTGCCTCATATTTTCGATAGCATGCTGAAATTATGCACGTTTGTATTCAAACGCCATCTTTTAGATGCGTTTGATCGTATAGAGGGCGAAGTCTTGAGTTGGAAAGGCGCCACAATTAGTATACACAAATATGGTGGAATGCAGTTTAATGTTCATAAAAAGGAGATTGGACATCTGCACAGCAATGGCTTACTTGATGTACTTTACAGCCGAAAGATTAAGAAGATGATGATGGAGGAAGGCAGAATTAGCAATCACCACTTGTTTAAAAAGTCCGGATGGATTAGTTTTTATATAGTTAGACCGGAGGATGAAGCCTATGCAATAAAATTATTAATGCTTAGTTATTCTAGGAAGGTTATAAGACTCCAACCGAAGGCATAAATGATTTGACCACTAATTGATATTTAACTTAATAACATCTAGGTCATTCTGGATTTTATTTATTTCGAAATGCTATTAAGCTTTTGCCATCTTTTTCTGTCCTTCTGCTTTTGAATAAATTGTTCTTCCCAAAAGTCATATTGAAAATCTAGCTAAGCCAGCCGGTAGATCTAGATTTTGTAGAAACAATAACTTCGGCAGGTGCGTGGTTTTCAATTTCCCGTCTTTATTGAAATTTTTTATCGGGTAGAAACATAGCGATCTCATCACTCTTACATACCGCAGAGATATATTAATATCTGTCTTGAGTACAATTCGAAAAGCTTATACACAGGTATGTTAGGTCTTAGAACTGCTATAGAAAAATTGACCCAGTTGTTAGGGTGGCCACCAAGCCTAACGCCAGTAAATGGAAACGGCATTAAGCGGAAAAGGCTGGTGGCGTCTGAGTAACAGTCCTGCCATCAATATCGGAATGAATAATAACTGGTTCAACTAATTAGGATTATTCAACCTGAGCGCAAATTACAAAGTTCGCCATCGTACCAATCTAAAGAAACCGCCGTACACGTAAGTACATACGGTGTGAGAGGACAGATAGGAATTGTTTATAAATCCCTATCTTCCTACTTGATTGTATTTTTTCATAAGAAATTTCTTTCCGAATGAAGGATGAAATTACATAATGTTACCCTAATGCATCCTTTTTGTTACACAAACAGCAATTATTGCATTATTTTATAACAAAATAGTTCAATAATTTGCCAATTCGCTAGTATTTGATTTGATAGTTAATCTATAATTTCACAGCATTATAAACAAAGCCAGGTGCGCTTCAGTTGCCTGTACTCCTCGGGTGTTCAAATCTTAGAATGATAACAAGTAAAAAGTATTTAGTACCATTTATATTAATTACTACTTTGTTCTTTCTTTGGGGTATTGCCCATAATTTAAACCCTTTTCTTATTCCTCATTTAAAGAAAGCCTGTCAGTTATCCAATTTGCAATCTGTTATAATCGATTCTGCTTTTTATATCGTTTATTTTCTAATGGCTTTGCCCGCAGGTATGGTGATTAAGAAATATGGCTATCAGTCTGGAATTGTATTGGGATTATTGCTATTTGCCTCTGGCGCGCTCCTATTTTATCCGGCGGCAGAGCTAAGAGTTTTCTGGTTTTTCTTTATGGCCTTGTTTGTTCTGGCCAGTGGTCTTACTTTTTTAGAAACAGCTGCAAACCCCTATGTTACTGCTTTAGGCGATAAGAAAAATGCAACGGTCAGGCTGAATTTTTCACAATCATTTAATGGCTTGGCATCTACTTTAGCTCCAATTTTTGGGAGTACTTTTATTCTATCGGGTAAAAATTTGCCTTTAAATGATAAGGTTATTACTGACGAAGATGCTAAATTGTTCCTGGCGAATGAAGCATTCAAGGTGCAAGTGCCCTATTTAATAATCGGTATTATTGTACTGTTTGTTGCTTTTATAATATGGAAAGTAAAATTGCCGGAGATTGTTGAAGTAGGACAAAATCCCCACAGTAATACTGAAAGTATTTTTAAGCAAAAGAACTTAATGTTTGGAATAGCAGCACAGTTTTTCTATGTTGGGGCGCAGGTATGTATCTCCACTTTTTTTATAAAATTTGTAGGTAGTGTAGCTTCAATAGAAGGGAATGATGCCGCTTTTTATTTGTCTATAGCTCTGCTGGCATTTATGATTGGGCGTTTTGTTGGGTTATTTTTAATGCGATATTTTAATCCACGGAACCTGTTAGCATGGTATAGTTTTTTTAACATTATATTATTATTTATAGCCGTATATGCGGGTAATATGGTATCAATATATGCATTAATAGCCGTGGAATTTTTCATGTCAATTATGTTTCCAACTATATTCTCGCTTAGTATTGAAGATTTAGGTACTCAAAAGAAATTAGGATCTTCGCTGCAAATTATGGCAATAATCGGTGGTGCAGTTATTCCGTTAATTATGGCAAGCGTTTCTGATATGACCAATATCCAAACCGCGTACTTAGTGCCGGCAGCTTGCTTTTTTGTAGTAATGCTTTTTGCCGCCAGTTCTAAATTAAATTCGAATTTTAAACCTCAAATATCCACAACCATATGAAAAGATATTGCTTAACGGTAGATCTGGTAAATGATGAAAAACTCATTAAAGAATACGAACAATACCATGTAAAAATCTGGCCAGAGATTGAAGAAAGTATAAAATCTACAGGTATTACACAAATGCAGATTTATAGATTACATACCAGGATGTTTATGATTATGGAAACTGAGGATAATTTCAGTTTCGAAAAGAAGGCAGCCGCAGATCTTGCTAATCCAAAAGTGCAGGAGTGGGAGGAATTAATGTGGAAATATCAGGAAGCTTTGCCACAAGCTAAAAATGGCGAAAAATGGATACTAATGGAAAAGATATTTGAGATTTAACCTCATCACTAGAAACTATTAAGCACCAATTAAAAGAGATTTTTCTTTATAATTTTGAACATGTTTTCATTAAAAAATAAATCAGCAGTTATTACCGGTTCCGGAAGCGGTATTGGTAAAGCAGTAGCTCAACTTTTTGCACAACAGGGTGCATTTATAAATATTGTAGACTTAAATCAGGAGTTTGCAGAACAGGCTCTAAGGCCAATTTTAGAGGCAGGCGGACAGGGTAAAGCCTATGCCTGCGATGTAAGTAACCAGGAACAGGTAAAACAGGTTTTTTCTTCGGTTGGTTCGTTTGATATTCTGGTTAATTGTGCTGGTATTGCTCATATTGGCAAAGCTCATGATACCAGCGAAGAAGACTTTACACGTATTTTTAATATCAATGTAAAAGGAATTTATAACTGTTTGCATGTAGCAATCCCGGTTTTTAAGCAATTGGGAAAAGGAGTAATATTAAATGTATCGTCTATTGCAGCTTTGGTTGGTATTCCTGATCGTTTTGCATATAGTATGAGCAAGGGCGCCGTGTACGCCATGACTTTGAGTGTTGCCAAAGATTATCTGCACGAAAATATAAGGTGTAATTCAATTTCCCCGGCAAGGGTACACACCCCATTTGTTGATGGCTTTATCGCGAAAAATTATCCTGGTAAAGAGCAGGAAATGTTCGAGAAGTTATCCAAATCTCAGCCAATCGGACGGATGGGGAACACTGAAGAGATTGCTTCGTTAGCACTATATTTATGCAGTGATCAGGCTGGCTTTATAACAGGAAACGATTACCCGATTGATGGCGGGTTTGTAAAACTTAATAATTAATCAAAAAACAACACATGAAATTAATACGTTTTGGATTACCAGGCCAAGAAAAAACTGGTGTTATTATAGAAGATAAATGGTTTGATACTTCAGCTTTTGGTGAAGATTATAACGAAGCTTTTTTTGAAAACCAGGGATTAGAAAGATTAAAAGCTTTCGTGGATGCAAATAAAGGCTCTTTACCTTTGGTAGATCCTAATACAAGATTAGGTTCGCCGATGGCAAGACCTTCTAAAATTATTTGTATTGGCCTTAACTATGCTAAACATGCAATTGAGACCGGCGCTCCGATTCCAACCGAACCGGTAGTGTTCTTTAAAGCAACAACATCTTTAAATGGGCCGTTTGATAATATCATTATCCCGAAAAATTCAGAAAAAACTGATTGGGAAGTTGAGTTAGCTGTTGTGATTGGAAAAAAAGCGTCTTAAATTGAAGAAGCTGATGCATATGATTATATAGCAGGATATTGTTTACACAATGATGTTTCAGAACGGGCTTTTCAAATAGAGCGCGGCGGTCAGTGGGTGAAAGGAAAGAGTTGTGACACATTTGCTCCTTTAGGCCCATTCCTGGCAACAAAAGATGAGATCAATGATCC